>JAPWJX010000004.1 GCA_028283855.1 Verrucomicrobium sp.
TCCAACATTCTCACCAAATGGTTCTACGAAAGAGCCAGGCGCTTACATGGACGCGATTGGACGGGCTCCGACTGAGGCAAAGAAAAAGGAATTCAAGATTCAGCATCCTCCACATCAGAAATTCACAAAGACAGATCTCGCAAAGGCTGAAAATACTTGAGGACAGCATCAAATCGTATGTGTCTTGGGGCAGAGAAAAGCTTTGTCAAAGATTTACCGAAAGACTGAGGGAACAGCCGACGATGCCGGATGAATTGGCTTTCCGGAGTCTTGTTGCCAAACTCATCCTGTTCCGAACCACCGAGCGGGTTGTCCAAGCTCAAGCTTTTGGGGGTTATCGTGCTCAGATTGTGACCTATACGCTGGCATGGATCTCCCATCAAACCGGTCAACGCTTGAGCTTGATCCGATATGGCAGGAACAGGGGTTATCTGAAGAACTGAAGGAAGTCATCGCCAAGGTGGCCGAACAGGCACATTACCACCTTGTTCACAACGCTGGTGGAAGAAATGTCACAGAATGGGCCAAACGGGAGGAGTGCTGGAGTTTGGATTTCGAAAGACTGAGATTTCAGTGAAAATTCCCATGCGCAAATCCGGAACCAATGGCGAGGTGAAGACGCCCGTGGGAATTCTGATTGATCCCGGTCATCCCGTGCTCCCTTCTCGGTGGGGCCGGGTGGAAAAGCCTTGCGGCTTGGGCAAAGGAACCGGGAATCTGCAATCCTGGCAGCGTTCTTTGGCCTACAGCGTGGGAAGGGTTTTTAACTTTGACAGGAAACAGCCAAGCGAGAAGCAACTCCAGCATGCCACGCGCATTCTGGAGGAATCCTCTCGGCTTGGTTTCAAAATTTGATTCCTCATTTTATGCCGTTTCGGGATCTCAGCTGCATATGATCGCAAAATCGTTGGTTTTATCTCCAATCTTTTATTCCTGTCTTGGAGCTGCAGCTTTGTACATCGTAGCTCGCTTGAAGGACGAACAACCCTTTTCCATTTTACAGGCGTTGAATGTCGAAGTGAATCAGGATGCCAAACCTTGGAAGGTAACTTTCGATCTTTTTCTTTCCTCTGTCTTAGGCGGAATGATTGCAGATGCGATAGCTCAACCCAGTTCTCCGGCACAAGCTCTTCTCGCTGGCTTGGGTTTATCGATCACACTAAAGCTGCTCCCCACTCGCAAGAAAAAGAGTAAACCTGTGGTTTTGGGTAAAAAACAAAATGCACCACAAATATTGCATCACGCACCACAAATATTGCATCACGCACCACAAGTATTGCATCAAGGCTTAAGCCAAGTTGAAACTGTTGATCAAAAATTGGCCCGATTAGAGTACATAGACGGTATCCTTGAAAAAGGGCGGGGAATGATGGAAAGACATCGCCACACAACAAAGCATCATTTGCGAATAGGCTTTGTGATGATGGCATGCATTTTATTAATAAAATATCTTCCGTCCGCTTGGGGATTGCCATTAACAGCTTGTGCGTTTTCCCTTTGTGGATATATGGCCTTTATAATGATAAGGTCGTACCCAAAGAATAATCTAATTACGGAAAAGAATAATTAAATCTGCAATCCCGCTAAAAATAAATATCCGTATCGACTATTCTTTGTGCCTCCTCTGGGACGCCATCACGGAGCTTATTTCAATCTCTGCGGCATGCGGCCATTTCCATTGCTTTGTCCGCCTAATTAAAACCATCAGTCATGGACAAAGTAAGCATTGATCTTCGTCTTCGTCCTGTCCGGCTTGCATTTCTCGTGCGCCCCCAAGATGCCGTCCGTTTGCAGAGTATTTTTCAAATAAATACCTGCCTATGGGGAGGCCGTTTTAACCCAATCATCCCATTCTTTAAGCGTCTACCCGCTTGGTGGGATCGCGAAGGATACGGAGTTGATAATGCAAGGCAGGTATCAGATGGGTACATCGATTTTTTTGAGCCAGACTTCCTGATTGAAGCTGAGAAAGGTTTGTCCGAAGGGCTTGGTTATAGTCCCAAGCGGGTATTGCAAATCGATGATGTTTTGGAACGGAATAAACTGAAATTGGAGCAAGGCGTTGGGCAGAGCGTGTTCGAACTTTACAGGAACTTATACGAAGAAGAGTTCCAGTTCGTGCGCCGTCATCCTCGGAATTTTGTCATTCCTAAGCCAAAAGATTCCAAATTTAGGCTATTCGCTGCGGCACTGTTTGGTGCCTTTCCAACTGAAACCGGGTTGACCTATTTAAAACGGGCTTTCAAAGATGCATTTGCGCCGGCCGAAATAGCATTCGATGCCGCCGCTTTTGTTGAGCTTCTCAAGAAGCGATATCTTTCCCCCCTGCACGTTGGTGAGATGAAGCTAGAAGCCGACTATTCTTCTTATGAAGAAACCGTTCTATTCATCGTAAATCCAAGTAAGCCCAGCGATTTAATCGATTTCTGGAACTACCGAGCTATTCACCGTTCGGTTCTTGCGGTTCCTTTTCAATGGCTGCCACAGATGTCGGAAATTTTAAAAAAAATCATCCTTGAAGGATATCGACCTCTGCCTGGCAATTCCAACGGTGTCATGCTCAGGGTAAAGGTCATGTTTGCGCGCTCATTTTCAATCGCACAATGTGATCAGCTATATCCAAAGCACCTTCAGACCACGCAGCCTCACGCGAATCTAGTTCAAACTTGGTATCCTCCCTTTTGGCGTCCACCTCCGAGTATGATGGCTCGCACAATACGTCCCAGACTTGAAGCAAAGAGCAAGAGAGTCGACATCCCCTTCGATCCAGAAGATCCAAAAGTTCAGTTCGATCTCCTAGCTCCCGACTTTGCCGCCCGTTATGCCAACAAGAATGGGTGGGCAAACATTGTTCGCATGCGCAGTTGGCACAGGGAAAGCGTCGCAACCGTGTTTCCCTGTGACGTCCGTGCCTCGGTGGTTCCAAGATATGGTTTTGGAGACGAACGCCCAATCGCTACCACTGAAGGGCTTGTCTGTTTTTCCCGATTCAAAGAGGACTCTGCATATTGGGAGCTGTTTAGCGGATCAGATACCTTCAACCAATGGTTCGAGGCCAAAAATATCGAGTCGGTGCTTTCTGATGCTGGCAGGGCGACGCAGCAAATGGTCCAAGCGTTGGGCGGATTTTGGGGTGTCGGGCAGATCGCAAATAAAGGCGTGGTCGAGCTTCTTGAAGGCATGACCAGAAGCGTCTCCAAGTCACTTAAGCGACACGAATTCGAAAATCGAATCAACAGAGCCCTTGGAGAGAAGCACCCCTATCGAAAGACTTTTGAGACGTTGGTAGATAAAAAGGCTGTCGAACTTGGCTACGAACTCAAATGTCCGAGATGCCATAGCTGGACTTGGTTTGCTCTATCTCAACTTAATGCATTGGTAGAATGTGACCTATGTCTCCGAGGCTTTCCATTTCCTCTTAAAGATCCAACCAAAATCGATCTTGCGCGTTGGGCTTACAGAGTGGTTGGGCCATTTGCGCTACCAGGCTATGCAAAAGGCGCATACACCTCGGCTCTCGCACTGCGCTTCTTTGTAAATGTGATCGGTCGATCCCACGACGCGCAGATAACTTGGTCGGGCGGTCAGAATATGACATTCCCAGACGGGGAAAAGCCTGAGGCGGATATCCTGCTTTGGTACCAAAGAAAATCCCGTAATGGATGTGATAACGAAACGGACATTGTTTTCGGTGAGGCAAAAAGTTTCGGAAAGGAGTGTTTTCTTGACGATGATTTTGACCGAATGATGGAAATCGCGGAAACATTTCCATGCTCAATCATAGTTTTTGCGACGATGAAGGAGGCCTCCGAACTCAGCAAAGGAGAACTCAAGAAATTACGTCGATTTGCTGAATGGGGACTCGAATTTGATAAGGATCGGCAAAAAGACCAGAGCGGCGGTCATTATGCTCACTGGAACCGAGCTTTTCTGCGAACACCACTTAAAAGAGACCTATCGCGAGAAGAAGGGTAAGCATGCTCAATTGGTTGACCCCTTTCGTGCATGTCGATAATTTACGACATCTTGCAGATATACACGAAGCGGCTTTATCTCGACCTCCTTGCTAGCTTGTGAGTGTGGATCACAAACAATACGTAAGCGTCCAATGGAATAGGGAGACGAACAGCTTCTGGTGATCTTCCGCGATAATCGCCGCGGCAACAGGACTTCACCGGGCTTAATAAGCCTCTTTAGAGCCCTAATGGAATCAAACCCTAGCCATGGGCGCATTCTAAATGCGTGGGGTTTCTGAGCGGGACAGTTTAAGCATTTTCGAACGTCTATGAACGTCCCAGAACACGGGTGAGTTTATTCTCACTCGCATTCTCACTTTCGATGGATTTTATTTTTAAACTATTGATTATAAGAGTGGAGCGGGTGACGAGACTCGAACTCGCGACATCAACCTTGGCAAGGTTGCACTCTACCAACTGAGTTACACCCGCATTGCCCGAAGGGACGGGAATTCAAGGCGATTCCTCCCTCCTTGGCAAGGGCAAAATGCCTCGGCATCCTCTCTCCCATGGAGCCGGTGATCCTTGCGGAATTGGACGATTTTTTGGTCGTCGATAAGCCGGCTCATCTCCTTTCTCACCCGACGCGGCTGGATGGGCAGCCCTCTCTTATCACGTGGCTGCGGGCGCAGCGGCCGGGCGCCTATCTGACGCTGGTGCATCGGCTAGACCGGGAGACGAGCGGGCTGGTGCTGGTCTCGAAGAATCTGGAGACGACGGGGAAGCTGGGGAAGCTGATCGAGCGCCGGTCGCTAGACAAGGAGTACGAGGCGATTTGCTGGGGGGAGATGGCTTCGGCGCTGGATGCGTTGGAGATTGAGGCTTCGCTAAAGGAACTGGGGATCACGGCGGAGAATCCGGTTCGTATTCGGCAGGGGGTGGTGCCGCGTGGGGAGGGGGTGGCGGCGCAGACGCGGGTGTGGCGGATTGCTGCGGGGGGAGGCTTTACGCATGTGGGGGCGGCGCCGCGGACGGGGCGGCTGCATCAGATCCGGGTTCATTTGGCGACGATCGGGATGCCGGTGGTGGGGGATAAGATTTATGGCCCGGATGCGGGACACTTTTTGCGGTTTATCGAGGGCGGCTGGACGCCGGAGATGGAGCGGGAGCTGCTTTTGCCGCGCCATGCGCTCCATGCGGCGGCGTTGCGCTTTTGGTGGCAGGGGAAGCGGCTGGAGTTCCGCGCGCCGTTGCCGGCGGATATGCGGGAGTTTTTGGCGGAGCGGTGCGGGCAGGGGGCGGCGGCGTGACGGGGTTTCTGATGCCTTCCGGGGCGGAGGTGGTGGAGGCGCTCCCGGCGATCGGCTCGCTGGTGGTGATTGAGGGGCTGCTTTCGGTGGATAATGCGCTGGCGGTGGCGGCGCTGGCGAAGCGGCTGCCTGTGGCGCAGCGTAAGCATGCGCTGACGCTGGGGATGGGCGGGGCGTATTTGTTCCGATTTGTGGCGTTGCTGCTGGCGTCGTGGGTGATTCGCAATGAGTGGGTGAAGCTGTTGGGGGCGGCCTATTTGGTTTATTTGATGTGTGTGGAGCTGGGGAGGGCTGGGAAGGATGGGGCGGAGGGGGCTCATGTGGCGGCCCGGTTTTGGCCGACGTTTTTTGCGATTCAGTGGATCGATTTGACGTTGAGTCTGGATAATGTGGTGGCGGCGGTGGCTTTGAGTCCGAAGTTGTGGGTGGTTTGTACGGGGGTGCTGCTGGGGATGGTGGCGCTCCGGTTTTTGGCGGGCTTTTTTATCCGGCTTTTGGACCGGTTTCCGATTTTGGGGCCGACGGCGTTTCTCTTGGTGGGTTTTGTTGGCCTTTTGCTGATTTATGAGACGACCTGTCATGTGGAGGTCGGCGCGGTGGCGAAGGGGGGGGCGCTGGCGGCGATTGTGGCGCTGGCGGTGGCCTATGAGGGGGTGGGCTGGATGCGGCGGCTGTTGGGGCCGCTGGTGCGGGCCGGGGGGGCGGTGATGGCGCTGGTGCCGCGGGCGCGGGACGGGGCGCTGGCGGGGCTGGGGGCTATTGTTCCTGGTAGTTCCAAAGAAGGCCGCCGTCGACGAAGAGGGTCGTCCCGGTGATGTAGGCGGCGTCGTCGGAGGCTAGGAAGGCGGCGGCGCCGGCGATGTCGCGGGGCTGGCCGAGGCGGCCGAGGGGGATGTTTCCCAGGAGAGAGGCAAGTTTCTGCGGGTCGTGCAGGAGTTTGCTGTTGATGGGGGTTTCGATGGCGCCGGGGGCGATTGAGTTGATGGTGATTCCCAGGGGGGCCAGTTCGATGGCGAGGTTGCGGGTCATCATTTTGATGCCGCCTTTGCTGGCGCAGTAGGAGGTGAAGTGGGGGAAGGGGAGTTCTTCGTGGACGGAGCTGATGTTGACGATGCGGCCGGGGGCTTGGCGGGCGCGTAGGTGGCGGACGAAGGCCTGGGTGAGGAAGAAGGTGCCCTTGAGGTTGACGTTGAGGACGAGGTCGTAGTCGGCTTCGGTGACGTCCCAGAAGGGGGCGGCTTTTTCGACGCCGGCGTTGTTGACGAGGATGTCGATGGGGCCGAGTTTTTTGACGGCGTTTTGGAGGAGGGCGGTCAGTTCGGGAACGGAGCCGAGGTTGGCGCCGAGGGAGACGGCGCGGCGGCCCAGGGTTTCGATTTCGGCGACGACGCTGTCTCCTTCGGCGGGGTGGCTGTGGTAGTTGACGGCGACGTTGGCTCCTTCCTGGGCGAGGCGCAGGGCGATTTCCCGGCCGATTCCTTGGCTGCTGCCGGTGACGAGGGCGGTGCGGCCTGCTAGTTTCATGGGGTGGCGGCGGTGGCTTCCCCTTCGACGGGGAGGCTGAGGCGGGCGGCGGCGGGGGCGTCTAGGTACCACTCCAGCAGGCCGGGTTCCGGGGCGACGTCTTGGGCGGGGTAGGCGTGGGGGAGGGCTTGGGGGCCGAAGATTGTTTCGATCCGCTCGGCTTTGTCGGCGCCGGTGACGAGGAAGAGGACGCGGGCGGCGCGGTTGAGGAGGGGGTAGGTGAAGGTGATGCGGTGGGTCTGGAGTTTTTCGACCCAGTTGGCGGCGACCCAGTGTTTCCGTTCGGCGAGGGCGGGGGTGCCGGGGAAGAGGGAGGCGGTGTGGCCGTCGGCGCCCATGCCCAGGAAGATGAGGTCGAAGGTGGGGGGGGTGTTTTTTTCCACGTTTGCGGCGAAGGAGGCGACGATGGCGTTTTGGTAGAGGGCGGCGGCTTCCGCGGGATCGGGCCGTTCTGTCAGGACGCGGTGGAGGTTGGCGGCGGGGACGGGGACTTTGGAGAAGAGGCCCTGGCGGGCGGTGCCGAAGTTGCTGTCGGCGTGGTCGGGCGGGACGTTGCGCTCGTCGCTGAAGAAGAAGTGGATGCGGTCCCAGGGGACTTTGTCCCGGTAGGGGTCGGTGGCGAGGATGTCGTAGAGGCGTTTGGGGGTGGAGCCGCCGGAGAGGGCGACGCGGTAGGTGCGGTTGGCCGCGGCGGCGGCCACGCTTTCCTTTAGGAGGAGGTCGGCGGCGGCTCGGGCGACGGCGCCGGGATCGGGGAAAACGCGAAGGTGGGGGGTGGAGGCCATGGGGTCAATATAGGGTGCGGGAGGGGTTGTGCAACCGGACGCGGGCACAAAAAAACCGCCGGAGAAAATCTCCGGCGGTTTTTTTTGTGACGGCTGCTGCGATTAGAAGCGGTAGCCGACGCCAACCTGCGGCCCGACGGCGTCGATGGCGCGGTTGGGGTGGGCGGGCTCGGAGAGCCCGGCGTTGGAGAAGTGGGTGTAGGCGGCGCCCACGCGGGTGAACCAGCGGTCGTTGATGTCGTAGCGGACACCGACGCCCACGCCGAAGGTGAAGTTGAAGTCCTGGCCCAGGCCGTGAGCGGAACCGCCAACGACGGTCGGGTTGGAGTCGGCGAAGCCGAAGCCGACGAGGCCCTGGACGTAGGGAACAACTTTCCAGCCCGGCTGCACGAAGTTGTAGCGGGGACCGAAGTTCGCGCCGGCGATGTAGTTTTCGCCGGAGGGGCCGTTGACGATCTGGTCGTAGTAGCCCTGGAAGAGGAACTCGGTGTAGCCGCGGAGGATGCCGCCCAGCTGGTTGTCGAGGGAGACGTCGTCGATCTTCAGCGCCGCGGTGGCGTTGACGGGGATGTAGGTGTAGCCGTCCAGGTGGCTTTCGCGCACGTTGGAGAAGGCGGCGCCGCTGCCCAGCTCGATGGACCAGTCATAGTCCTCGGCGGCGGCTTTGACGCCGAGTTCCTTCGGGTCGACGGCGGTTTTGGAATCCCCGGCGTGCAGGGGGGCGGCCACGAGGCCGAGCACCGCGACAGCCGCGGCGCAGGTAGTCAGAAGAGAGCGATAGTTCATCGGGCAGGAAAATAAGGAGGTTCGGAAACGTTGCAAACTTTTTTTACTTAGGCGTTAGCTACTAGTGTGTTAATCGCGATTGGAATTTTCGTGTTCTGCCTGGCTGCGGACGGCGACGTCCAGGAGGGTGAGGATGCCGGTGACGGTGCCTGCCTCGTTCAGTACAAGCAGCTTGGAAGCGCCGCTGCGGCTGAATTGCTCCAGCGCCTCGGGCAGCAGGGTCTCCTCGTGGACGGCGGAGGCGGGGACGCAGGGAATTTTGCTGTCCTCGATTTTTGTCGCATGGGTGATGCCCGGATTGCGGAAGACCTCGGTGAGGTCGCCGTGTTCCACGACGCCCAGGAGGCGGTTCTGCGGGTCGAGGAGGGGGTAGGAGGAGAAGGGGTGCTGGCGGGCGAGGCCGGCGACTTCTCCCATGGTCATTCCCTCCCGCAGGGAGACGACGGGGGAGCTCATGAATTCCCGCGCCGTCATGGTGTGGAAGGCGGCGGGCAGCTCTTCGATGCGGCGGGTGACTTCCTCGCGCCGGGCGAAGCGGCGGGAGGTTTTTTCGAAGAAGCGGTGGATGCCCTGGCTGGCCCCGGCCAGGTCGACGAAGCTCTGCCCGTCCAGGGCGATGAGCTGGGTGGGCTGGGCGGCGGTGGCGTTGAAGAGCCAGCGGCGGTCGGTGAGGAGGGCTTTTTCCCCGAAGTAGTCGCCCGGGCCGACGGAGCGGACCAGGCCGTGTTCGTCGTTCAGGTCGATGCGGCCGGACTTGACGATGTAGAGGGAGGAGAGGGGCTCTCCGGCGCGGCCCAGGGGATCGCCCTTTTCCAGGTACATCTCCCGCAGCACCTTGGTGGGCACGGTGCGCAGCAGGCTGATTTCCCGCGGGAAGAAGAGGTCGAAGACCCAGTCGATGAGGACGCGGATTTTCCGGTCCAGGCCGGGGAGCTTGTTCAGGTAGATGGCGCGCCACATGAGCCAGGCCAGGAAGCCGGAGAAGCGCAGCCCCATGATTTCCGCCACGGCCGTCTGGTGGCCGATGGCGGCCAGTTCCCCCTGGCTTTTGAAGGTGAAGGGCTTCGGCGCCTTCCCCTTTTGCACGGCGGCGATGTTCTTCCCCGCCAGCGTTCCCTGCCGCAGGGCGAACTGGGCGGTGGCCGGGCAGAGCCCGCCGCCCACGTAGGGGACGGCGGCGCAGTCGCCCAGGGCCCAGAGGCCGTCCCGCCCCGGGACGCGCAGGGTGGCGTCGACGGTCAGGCGGCCTTTGTCGTTCGGCAGGTTGTGCTTCTTGCAGAGGTCGAGGATGAGGGGGTGGGGCGCGTTGCCCACGGTGGTGACCACGGTGCGGCTTTCGAAGGAGGTGCCGTCGGTCAGAAAGACGCGGGTGGCCGTCACGGCCTGGACGCGGGAGTTGAGCAGGACGGTGATGCCGCGCTCGCGCAGTTTCCGCTCGCTGTAGGCGCCGAGTTTTTCGCCGATCGTGGGCATCAGATGGGGGCCGGAGTGGATGAGGATGACGCGCGGCGCGGCCTTTTCCAGGCCGGGATAGAAGCGGCGGACGCCCTGGAAGAGGTCCATTAACTGCCCGGCCGTCTCCACGCCGGAATAGCCGCCGCCGACGACGACGAAGGTGAGGAGGCGGCGCATTTCGTCCTCGCCGCGGGCCAGGTTGGCCTCCTCCAAGCGGTCCAGGATGGAGGAGCGCAGGGCGATGGCGTCGCCCACGGTCTTCATGGGCAGGCCGTGCTCCGCCATGCCAGGGACGCGCCGTAGGTCGACGACGCTGCCCAGCGCCAGCACCAGTTCCTTGAACTGGACCTCGGAGGTGCCGATGCAGTCCCCCGCGTGGAGGGTCAGCTTCCGGGCGTCGAGGTCGACGGCCGTTACCGTGCTGCAAAGGACGTTGACCCCCCGGCAGAACATCCGGTTGGGATTGACGACGTGGAGGGGGGAAAGGGAGGAGCCGCAGACCTCCGCCAGCATCGGCTGGAAGGTCATATAATTGGAGTCGGAGATGAGGGCGACGCGCTTGGCCCCCTCCGGTCCCAGCTGGCGGCGCAGGCTGCGGGCGGCGTAGACCCCGGCAAAGCCACTGCCTAGGATGGCCACATCGAATTGATGGTCAGGCATAAGGCGGCAACCTAAGGCTATTCCTTAATTAGTACAAGGGGATAGGAATAGTGCGCATATCCTATTGACTAAATAGATTACTGCGCGATTGTGGAGGCTATGTCTAAACCCTACCCACAAAAGTGGAGGAAGGCAGCCCTGGAGCCCGACGGCTCGGGACCGCTTCCGTTCCGGAGGGCCGTGCTCGGCCCGCTGGACCGGGTCGGCCCCGATCCGAAGTTCCCCAAGGCTCCGCTCCCCACGCGTTACCGCGAATGAAAAGCCATCTCTCTCTCCTCTGGCTTCTGTCCCTTTCCCTTTGGATCATGGCCCCCTGTACCATGCGGGCCAAGGACGCGACGCTCCTCAACGTCTCCTACGATCCGACCCGCGAACTCTATTCCCATATCGACGCCGCCTTCGCCCGTGCCTGGCAGGCGCAGACGGGCGACAAAGTCGCCGTCCACCTTTCCAACGGCGGCTCCGGCAAGCAGGCCCGCGCCGTCATCGACGGCCTGGAGGCCGACGTGGTGACCCTGGGCCTGGCCTACGACATCGACGTCATCGCGCGGAAAAGCGGCCTGCTGCCCGCCGACTGGCAGGGCCGCCTTCCCGACCGCAGCACCCCCTACACCTCCACCATCGTCTTCCTGGTCCGCGCGGGAAACCCGAAGCAGATCCGCGACTGGGACGACCTGGCGAAGCCGGGCGTCTCCGTCATCACCCCCAATCCCAAGACCAGCGGCGGCGCGCGCTGGAACTTTCTGGCCGCCTGGGGCTACGCGCGGAAGAAATACGGGAGCGAGGAGAAGGCCCGCGCCTTCGTCGCCGCGCTTTATAAGAACGTCCCCGTCCTCGACTCCGGCGCGCGCGGGGCGACGAACACCTTCGTCCAGCGTGGCCTGGGGGACGTCCTCCTGGCGTGGGAGAACGAGGCTCTCCTTTCCCAAAAGCAGCCGGGCGGCGACAAGTTCGAGATCGTCTACCCCTCTTCCAGCATCCTGACGGAGCCGCCCGTGGCCGTGGTCGACAAGGTGGCGGAACGCCACGGCACCCGCGCCTTGGCGGAGGCCTACCTGCGCTTTCTCTACACGCCGGAGGGGCAGGAGATCATCGCCCGGGACGGCTACCGCCCGCGCCTGGCGCAGGCGGCGGAGAAGGCGGGACGGCAGTTCCACGACCTCACTCTTTTCACCATCGACGACACTTTCGGCGGATGGAGCAAGGCCCAGCCGGAGTTCTTCGACGACGGCGGCGTCTTCGACCAGATCTACCGCCAGCTCCGCTAGTCCCTAGGCCACGCGGACCGTCTTCACGTTGACGAAGGAGCGCAGCCCCCACGCGCCCAGCTCCCGGCCGTAGCCGGAGTCCTTCACCCCGCCGAAGGGGAGCGCGGGCTGGGAGGCGACCAGCCCGTTGACGAAGACCTGCCCGGCTTCCAGGTCCGCGATGGCCCGTTCCTGTTCCGCGGGATCGTTTGTCCAAACGCTCGCGCCGAGGCCGAAGGGCGTCCCGTTGGCCAGCCAGGAGCATTTCGTCGAGGTCCCGCGCCGGGAAGAGGAGCGCGGCGGGGCCGAACCACTCCTCCTTCGCCACCGGCGCGTCCGGAGGCAGCCCGGCCAGGGCGGTGGGCTCGAAATAGAAGCCCGGGCCGGGCAGGCGACGGCCGCCGCAGAGGATCCGCGCCCCGGCCTTCATCGCCTCGGCGACCTGCCGTTCCAGGCTGGCCAGCGCCTTGGCGTGGGCCAGGGGGCCGATTTCCGTGGCGGGATCGAGCGGGTCGCCCACCTTCAGCGTGCGGCATTTCTCGACGAAGAGCCGCTCGAAGTCGGCGTAGACCGCCTCATGGACCAGGAAGCGTTTGGCCGCGATGCAGGACTGGCCGCCGTTGAGCATGCGGGCCTTCACCGCCTGGGCGGCGGTTTCCTCCAAAGGCGCGCTGGGCAGGACCAGGAAGGGATCGCTGCCGCCCAGCTCCAGCACCGTCGGCTTCAGCGCCGCGCCGGCCTTCGCGGCCACGGAACGGCCCGCGGCCACGCTGCCGGTCAGTGTCACGGCGGCCACGCGGGGATCTTCGATGAGCTGCGGAAGGGTTTGGATCTCAATGTCGAGGTTTTGGAAAACGCCCGGCGCGCAGCCGGAGCGGAGGAAGAGCTCCTCCAGGGCGGCGGCGCATTGAGGGACGTTGTCCGCGTGCTTGAGCAGGACGACGTTTCCCGCCATCAGCGCGGGCGCGGCGGCGCGGGCCACCTGCCAGAAGGGAAAGTTCCACGGCATGAGGGCCAGGAGCGGCCCCAGCGGCTCGTAGCGGACGGCGGCGCGGCCGCCGCCGGGAACTTCGACGGGCTCTTCCGCCAGAAGGCGCGCGGCATGCGCGGCGTAGTAACGGAAGGCGGTGGCGCATTTGGCCGCTTCATCGCGCCCGGCCTGGAGCGGCTTGCCCATCTCCAGCGCCATGAGGCGGGCCAGGCGGTCCGCCTCGCCTTCCAGGAGCGCGGCCAGGCGTTGGAGCGGCGCGGCGCGTTCCGCGAAGGAAAGGGCGCGCTGGCGGGCGAAGGCTTCCCGCGCCCGGGCCAGCTTTTCCTCCAGCGCGGCGGGAGAGAGGGGGGCGACCGTGTGGACCGTCTCGCCGGTCGCCGGATTGGTGGAGGCCAATGGCATGCGGCAAGGTAGCCTTCCCGCCGGGGTGGCGCAAACTTGCGCGCGCGGCGAACGGGCCCTTAAGTGGAAAGGTGGAAAACCTGCCTGACAAAGCCGATCCCTACGCCGCCTGGCGGCAGGGGCCCTTCCGCCTCTTCATCTCCGGACGGGCCATCTTCCTCATCGGCACCCAGATGCAGAACGCGGCCGTGGGCTGGGAGGTCTACGAGCGGCTGGGGACGAAGCTGGCGCTGGCCTACGTCGGCCTGGTGCAGATCCTCCCCGTCTTTTTCCTGACTTTGCCCGCCGGGCACCTGGCCGACCGCGCCGATCGGAAGAAGATCCTCCTTTCCGCCATCGCGCTCTATCTCTCCTGCTCCGTCGGCCTGGCCTGGGTTTCCTGGAAGGCGGCCTCGCCCTTCCTCATTTACACGCTGCTTTTCTTCCTGGCGGTGGCGCGGGCCTTCGCCATGCCGGCGATGGGCTCCCTTTTGCCCAATCTTCTGCCCCGCAAGGTGTGGGGCAACGCGGCAACGTGGAACAGCACGGTTTTCGAGCTGACGGGGCTGGTCGGCCCGGCGTTGGGCGGCTTCCTCATCGCGGCCTCCGGCCATGCCACGGTGGTCTATGCCTTTGCGGCCTGTTCCGGGGTGGCCTGTTTTTCCCTCTTTCAGTTCCTCCCTTCCGTCCGTCCGGAAGGGCCGCCGAAGGCGGCGACGTGGCGGAGCCTGGGGGAGGGCCTCCGCTTCATGTTCCGCACGCGGATTTTGTTGGCGGCGGCCAGCCTGGACCTCTTCGCCATGTTCCTGGGCGGCGCGGTGGCGCTCCTGCCCGTGGTGGCCAAGGACATCCTCCACGTCGGCCCGCACGGTTTCGGCTGGCTGCGGGCGGCCCCCTCCATCGGCGCGATGGCGATGGCCTTCTGCACCGCCCACCTGCCGCCGTGGCGGAAGGCGGGACGCGTCCTCTTCGGGGCCTTCATCGGCTTCGGCGCGGCCATGATCGTCTTCGGCCTTTCGCACAGCTTTTGGCTCTCGTTCTCGATGCTGGTCCTCACCGGCCTTTTCGACAATTTGAACGTCGTCATCCGGCAGACGCTCATCCAGTTCATCACGCCGGACTCGATGCGGGGCCGCGTCACCTCGGTCAACTTCCTCTTCATCGGCCTCTCCAACGAGCTGGGCGAGTTCGAGTCCGGCCTGACGGCGCAGTGGCTCGGCACGGCTCCGGCTATTGTCCTGGGAGGGATCGGGACGGTCCTCGTCGCCCTGCTGGTGATGAGGCTCTCGCCGCCCCTGCGGCGGCTGGGCCCGCTGCACGAGGTGAAGACGGCGCCGGCGATGGAAGGGATCTAGGCTCTACTTCTTCTTCACCTTCTGCGCCAGGAGGGGGAGGATCTGCCCTTCGAACTGGCTGCGGTCGGTATAGCCGCCTTCCCGCGCGACGATGTTCCCCAGGCGGTCGATGAGGAAGCTGGTGGGGATCGCCGCGATGCCCCCGTAGGCGGCGGCGACCTGAGGGTTGCCCATGACGACGGGGAAGTTGACGTGGTAGGCCTGCAGGAACGGCCTCACCGCCGCAGGCCCTTCCGCGTCCAGGGAGACGCCGATGACGGCAAGCCCCTGGTCCCCGTATTTTTGCTGAAGGTAGACGAAGCCGGGCATCTCCTGCTGGCAGGGCGGGCACCAGGTGGTGAAGAAGTCGAGGATCACGACCTTCCCCCGGAAGTTTTCCAGGGAGACGGTGCCCCGGCCTCCCGCGTCCGGCAGGCTCCAGAGCGGCGCGGCGACGGCGTCCCGGGCCCGCGCCTGCGTTGGAGGCGGGGCGGATGCCCGGGCCGCGTCGGCGGCGTCGACGGAGTCGTCCAGGGGGGCGGCGGCGTTCGGCGGGGTGCCGAAGTCGGCGGGCGTCGGCCCGGCGGCCGCGGGAGGCGTGCCGAAGGTGACGGGAGGCTCCGCGGAGGCGGCGGAAAGTCCCAGCCCCAGGAGGGCGGCCAGGAGGAGGGAGCGGATCATTTGAAGGGAACGGGCGGGGGGTGCTGCTCCAGCTTCTGCAGCTTGGGGCTGATGACGTAGGCGCAGTAGGGCACGTCGGGATGCTTGCGGAAGTAGTCCTGGTGGTAGTCCTCCGCCGGGTAGAAGGCGGGCAGGGGGGAGATCTCCGTCACGATCTCCTGGTGGAAGCGGGCGGCGGCTTCCTTCTTCGACGCCTCGGCCTCCTGCTTCTGCGCGTCGCCCTGATAGAAGATGACGGAGCGGTATTGGGTCCCCACGTCGTTGCCCTGGCGGTTGAGGGTGGTGGGATCGTGGACGTCCCAGAAGATTTCCAGGAGCTGCCGGTAGGTGATGACGGCGGGATCGTAGGTGATCTCGACGACCTCGGCGTGGCCGGTCGCGCCGGTGCAGACCTGCTCATAGGTCGGATTTGGGCGCTGGCCGCCCGCATAGCCGCAGACGATCTTCTCCACGCCCTTGAACTTCTTGTAGAGCGCCTCCGAGCACCAGAAGCAGCCCATGCCGAAGACGGCGGTCTCGGCCTTGGGCGCGGCGGGGGAGGTCATGGGGAGGAGGAGAAGCGCAAGCAGGAGGAGGCGCGCGCTCACTTCGCGCCGCTCTTCTTCTCGAAGAGCTTCAGGTAGTCGCCGTAGCCTTCCTCCTTCATCTTCTCCTTCGGGATGAAGCGGAGGGCGGCGGAATTGATGCAGAAGCGCTGGCCTGTGGGGGCGGGGCCGTCCTCAAAAAGGTGGCCCAGGTGGGAGTCGCCCTCCTTGGAGCGGACCTCCGTGCGGACCATGCCGTGGGAGCTGTCGCCCTTTTCCGTCACGGCCTTCGGGTCGATCGGCTGGGTGAAGCTGGGCCAGCCGGTGCCGGAGTCGAACTTGTCGGTGGAGGAGAAGAGGGGCTTCCCCGTTACGACGTCGACGTAGATGCCTTCCTGATGGTTGTTCCAGTAGGCGTTGTGGAAGGGCGGCTCGGTGCCGCACTGCTGGGTGACGTAATACTGCTCCGGGGTCAGCTTCGTTTTGAGGTCGTCAGCGTTCATGGTTGGGGTGGCGGCTATTCCCAAGGCGAGCGCGCCCGCCGCGCGGAAAAGCCAGCGTTTCATGTGAGATACAATCTACTCCCTTCCAGGGGAAAAGAAAGCCTATGAAGCCAGCCGCTTGCGGATGACGACGGCCTCATCCTGCATGTTCATAAGAGAGAGCTGGGTGGCCCGGAAGAGGCAGGCGCTGCCCACGATCAGGCTGCCCGCCCCCACGAAGCCCAGCGCCAGCCCCAGGTAGGTGAGGATCTGGAACCAGACCGCGCCGTGGAAGTCGACCAGGGTGGCTCCCAGCAGGGTGACGAGCGTCGCGCCGGCGAAGGAGGCGATGGCGATGTAGATGGCGTGGAGGGAGCGGAGAAGAAGGACCCCCTGGGCTTCCACCCGGCCGACCTGAGCCAGAAAGCGGGCTCCGTCCTCCCCTTCCAGGCGGCCCTGCTCGGAGCGTTTGTAGAGCTCGTGCATCCGGTCGCGCGTGCGCAGGAGGCGGTTGATCGTGCCGGTGGCCAGGAGGCTGGAAGCGTTCGTCAGCAGCGCCGGGGCGGCGATGAAGGTGAGGGCGGAAAAGGGGTTCTGCGCCAGGGAGGTGTCCATCATCAGCATGGCCGGAACCCTACGCGTGGCCGCTTGGCTTTGCCAGGAGGAACGGGCAGGATGGAGGGATGCGGCTCACCCTTCTCCTACTTGCCGTGTTTCTTCCTCCCCTGGTTGCGGCGCCCCTGCGGACCGCGCCGGAAAAAGCCTCCCACCCCCTGGATCCCCTCACGGCGGCCGAGTTCGGCGTGCTGCGGGAGGTGGCGGCCAAGGAATTCGGCGCGGACAAGACGGTCTGCGGCTGGGCCCAGCTCAACGAGCCGCCGAAGGAGGAGGTCCTGGCCTTCCGGCCCGGGCAGCCTTTCCGCCGGGAGGCGCTGGCCGCCTTCCTGGTTCCCGCGCGGAAGACCGCCTATGAGGTCGTCGTCGACCTGCGGGGGAGGAAGCTCGTCTCCTGCAAGGATCTGGGGAACCTCCAGCCCTTCGTCACCAATTACGACCACGACGTCGCCGTGGAGGTGATCGACGCCTCCCCGGAGGTCCGCGCCGCGCTGGAGAAGCGGGGCTACAAGCTGGACGGGAAGAAGATTTCCGAGCGTTTCCTGGTCGACTACTACGCCCCGGGCGACGATCCGCGCCTCCGCCGGGACGGGAAGACGGTCCGCGCCCAGCGCATCCTCTTTGCCGACCGCCAGGGCGGGACGAACGACTACGGCCCCTACGTCGAGGGGCTCATGGCACTGGTCGACGTGTACGACAAGAAGATCCTGGCCCTCTACGACTATCCCGGCCCGAAGTCGCCGGAAAACGTGCCGCACGACATCTACAGCCGCGCCGTCCTGGGGCCGAAGGCGCCGTCCAGCCCGCTGCATCTGGTTTCCGCCCCCTTCGGCAAGGGGGACCTGAAGGTCGACGGCAACCACGTCGCCTGGGGCCCGTGGGACTTCCGCTACGGCTTCAACCAGCGGGAGGGGCTCGTCCTCTACCAGATCGCCCACCGGGACGGCGACCGCCTCCGCTCCGTCTGCTACCGCGCCGCCGTTTCCGAGATGCTCGTCCCCTACTCGGAACCGGCGCCGGAATGGGTCTGGCGGGAGTTCTTCGACGTGGGGGAATACGGCCTCGGCTTCTGCTCCAACCAGATCAACGCGGGCAAGGAACTGCCCACCAACGCCGTGACGGCCGACGCCGTCTTCCCGGAGCAGGACCTCTCCCTTTCCAAGGACTACGGCAGCCGCGTCTGTTTCTACGAGCGGGACGGCGGCGCGCTCTTCGCCCACACCCAGCCGGATGACGGCTCCCGCGTCTACGCCCGGGGGAAGGAGCTGGTCGTCGGCTTCATCGCCACCGTCGGCAACTATGACTACCTCTACAAATGGGTCTTCCGCCAGGACGGCAGCTTCGGCTTCGAGACGGAGCTGGAGGGCCTCATTCTCAACAAGACCGTGCCCCCGCCGACCGACTGCTCCCTCTGCCGGAAGGAGGAAGGGCCCGGCACCTACGTGACCGACGAGGAGCCCTACGGCACCCTGGTTTCCCCGCAGATCCTGGGCGTCTTCCACCAGCACTGGGTGAGCCTGCGGATGGACTTCGACATCGACGGCACGGCCAACGCGGTGAAGGAGGTCGACACGGTGGGCGTTCCCTTCGACGCGGCGAAGAACCCGCGCGGCCGGGCCTTCCGCCTGCGGCAGACCGTCTTCGGCACGGCGGCGGAAGCGGAGCGGCTCGTCGATCCCGGGGCCAACCGCTGCTGGGTCGTCTACAATCCGGCGCTCCAGTCCCCGCTCGGCCACCATCCGGGCTACGCCATCGTGCCGCAGGGGAACACCACCTCCTGCATCCCGCCGTACCGCTGGGGCGGGGAGACTTCCTTCTCCCAGCGCCATTTCTGGGTGACGCCCTATAAGGAGGGCCAGCTCTACGCCGCCGGCCGCTATCCGAACGAGGCCCCGGCCGATCTGCACGACAACCTGGCCGCCTACGCCAAGGCGGGCGGCTCCATCTACAAGGCGGACGACGTGGTCTGGTACAGCCTTGGCTTTACCCACATCACCCGTCCGGAGGACTACCCGCTGATGCCCGCCGTCCATGTGGGGGTCGACTTCGTGCCGGACGGCTTCTTCCTGCGCTCCCCGGCCATGGGCTACGCCCACCCGGAGCCGCGCGGCGTGCCCCCCACGCAGGAGTAGATTTTTTGACAGGCGGGGCGGGCGGGGTAGAATGTTCATGCTTTATGAACAAACGCATCCTTGGCGGCTCCGACCTTTCCATCACCCCCATCGGCTTCGGCGCGTGGGCCATCGGCGGGGGGGACTGGCAGTTCGGCTGGGGGGACCAGGATGACGCCGCCTCCATCCGCGCCATCCACCGGGCCCTGGAACTGGGCGTCAACTGGATCGACACCGCCGCCGTCTACGGCCTGGGCCGCTCGGAGGAAGTCGTCCGCCGCGCCCTGGCGGAGTGGAAGGGGGAGCGCCCCCACGTCTTCACCAAGTGCGGCATGATTTGGAACGAGAAGCGGGAGGTCGACTATTCCCTGCGCGCCCCCTCCATCCGCAAGGAAGTGGAGGCCAGCCTGCGCCGCCTGGGCGTGGAGACGATCGACCTCTACCAGATCCACTGGCCCGCCGACGACCTGGAGGAGACGAAGGAGGGCTGGGCCGAGCTGGCCAAGCTGAAGCAGGAGGGGAAGATCCGCTGGGCCGGGGCCAGCAACTTCAGCGCGGAGGAGCTGCGCGCCGCCCAGGCCATCGCGCCCGTGGCTTCCCTCCAGCCGCCCTACTCCCTGATCCGCCGCGATATCGAGGCCGAGGTTCTCCCCGTCTGCCGGAAGGAGAACATCGGCGTCATCGCCTATTCCCCCATGGCGTCCGGCCTTCTCACCGGCGCGGTGACGCGGGAACGCGCGGCGGCCTTCCCGGCCAACGACTGGCGCAGCCGCAACCCGGAGTTCCAGGAGCCGAAGCTTTCGGAAAACCTCGCCCGCGTGGAGCGGCTGAAGAAGGTCGGCGCGCGCCACGGCCGTTCCGCCGGGGAGGTCGCCATCGCCTGGGTGCTGCGCGATCCGGTGGTGACGGGCGCCATCGTCGGCGCGCGGAGCCCGGAGCAGGTGGAGGGCGTCGTCGGCGCCGCGGGCCTCAAGCTGGCCGCGGAGGAAATCGCGGAGATCGAGGGCTAGGCCGCCATGCGCGCCGCTTCCTCCACCTGCCGGGGGAGGGAGCGGTGGCTGACCGGCTTGACGACGAAGGCGGTGAAGCCCGCCTGGCGCCAGTGGCGCCCGCCGAGCTGGTCGGGATGGGCGGTGACGCCCACCACCGGGATGGAGGCCGTCTCCGGCGCCTGCCGGATGCGCAGGGTGAAGGTGACGCCGTCCATGTGGGGCAGCTGAAGGTCGGTGAGAATCACTTGGGGCCGCTCCGTTTCCAGGATCGTCATGGCCTCCTCCGCGCTGTGGGCGCCCAGGATCTCGTGGCCCTCGCCGCTGAGGATGGAATGGGCCAGCTTGAAGTCGGCGGCCTCGTCTTCGATCAAAAGGATTTTCATGCTTTTTTCGCCAGATGCTCGGCGATCTGCTGGGGGAATTTGCGGGTGTCGATGGGCTTGGTGATATAGCCGTCGCACCCGGCGGCGAAGGCCTTTTCCGCGTCCCCTTTCATGGCGTGGGCGGTGAGGGCGACGATGGGAAAGGGGCGGATGCCTTCGTCCGCCTTGAGGAGGCGGGCCAGCGTCAGGCCGTCCATCTCCGGCAGCTGGAGGTCCAGGAGCAGCAGGTCGGGCGGCGCCTGCCGGATCATTTCCAGCGCGCTCTCGGCGTCCTCCGCCTGGCCCACGCGGTAGCCTTCCGCCTCCAGGATGTGGGTGGCCAGCTTGAGGTTCACGACGCTGTCGTCGACGACCAGGATGTAGGGGTTCATGCGGAGACGGGGGCCGGTGAGGAAAGATGGGCGGGCAGGATCACGGTGAAGGTGCTGCCTTTTCCGAAGGCGCTTTCCACCTGGATCGTTCCCTCATGGAGGGTAACCAGCTTTTTCGTGAGGGCCAGTCCCAAGCCGGTGCCCTGGTAGCGGCGGCCCGGGCCGGTGTCGAGCTGCTCGAACTCGCTGAAGAGGCGCGGCAGGTCTTCTTCCTTGATGCCGATGCCGGAGTCGGAGACGGCGATGCGGATCCGCCCGTCTCTCTGCGGCGCCAGGTGCAGGGTGACCCGGCCTCCCTCCGGGGTAAACTTGATGGCGTTGGAGAGGAGGTTGTAGAGGATCTGCTTGATCTTCTGGAGGTCGAGGGTGACGGCGTCGTCCGCCAGCTCGAACCAGGGAAAGAAGATGATTTTCTTTTCCCGGATGAGGGGCTGGAGGACGGTGGTGACCTCCTCCGCGGCGGCGCAGAGGGAGAAGGGCTCCAGGGAAAGCTCCATCCGGCCCGCCTCCACCTTCGCCAGGTCCAGCAGGTCGTTGATGAGCTGGAGAAGATGGCGGGCGCTCTTGAGCACGTCGTCGAGGAACTCCTTCTGCTTGGCGTTGAGCGGGCCGGGCTTTTCGTCGTGGAGGAACTCGGAAAAGCCGATGATGCCGTTGAGCGGCGTGCGCAGCTCGTGGGACATGTTGGCCA
Organism: Verrucomicrobium sp.; assembly: GCA_028283855.1. Taxonomy (NCBI): domain Bacteria; kingdom Pseudomonadati; phylum Verrucomicrobiota; class Verrucomicrobiia; order Verrucomicrobiales; family Verrucomicrobiaceae; genus Verrucomicrobium; species Verrucomicrobium sp. The sequence continues at coordinate 21,280 of JAPWJX010000004.1, forward strand.
GGAACTCGCTCTTGAGGCGGTTGGCCTCCTGGGCGCGGGCCGATTCCGCCTCCAGCGCGGCGTTCTGGTCGACGAGGCGCTGGTGAAGGCTCTTCAGCTCGGTGATATCGGTCGTCGTCCCCACGTGCCCGGCGAAGTGCCCGGCGGCGTCCCGGATGGGCACGGCGCGGGCCTCCACCCAGCGGACGCCGCCCTCGCCGGAGGCGAAGCGGAATTCCTCCTGGAAGAAGGTGCCCTTTTGCACGGAATCCATCCAGCTGGCGGAAATGCGGGGCAGGTCGTCGGCGTGGACGGCGCGCTTCCAGCCGTCGCCCAGGCCTTCGTCCCCCAGCCCGGCGATCTCCCGCCAGCGGGGGTTGAGGTAGACGGCGCGGCCCTGCTCGTCGGTGCGGAAGATGCCGATGGGGGAGCCGGCGGCCAGGGTGCGGAAGCGCTCCTCGCTCTCCGTCAGCTCCGCGGTGCGTGCGGCGACGCGGCTTTCCAGCAGGGCGTTGGCCTCCTTCTGGTCGTGGATGTCGATGCTGGTGCCGATCCACCGCAGGATGCGGCCGGTGGTGTCCCGTTGGGGGACGGAGCGCACCTGGTGCCAGCGGTAGGCGCCCCCGGCGCGGCGGAAGCGGGCCTGCTCGGTGAATTCCGTGCCTGTCTTGCGCGCCTCGTCCCACTTCGCGCGGGCGGCGGGCAGCTCGTCCGGGTGGAGCACCTTCTGCCAGGCCCCGGTCAGGCCCTCCTCCGTGCTCAGGCCGGTGTAGAGGTGCCAGTATTGGTTGATGTATTCGACGGTGCCGTCCGGCCGCGAGGTCCAGATGATCTGCGGCATGGCGTCGGAAAGGAAGCGGAGGTTCTCCTCGCTCTTGCGCAGTTCCTCCGTCCGCTCGACGACCTTTTGCTGGAGGATCTCGTTGATCTCCCGGTCCCGGGCGTGGGATTTGAGGGCCAGCCGGATGGCGTAGACCACCGCCGCGCTCAGGCCGAGGCCCAGGATCAGGATCAGGTGGGGCAGCTGCGTGTTCTTGGGGGAGAGGGCGTCTCTCAGGGGCGTGAGGGCGAGCTGCCACTCCATGTTCTGGTAGCGGAAAGGAAGGGAGATGCGGAAGCGTTCCAGCGCCGGATCGGGCGCCGCGTGGCGGTAGATCGTTTCCTTCCGGTCCCGCACTTCCAGGGAGTAATTGTCCAGGTTTGCCTCTGACAGGGCGACGTCCAGGAGGCGGTTGATCTGGAAGGTGCAGACGATGGCGCCGCCGAACTGCCCGTCCGGGTAGAACGGGATGCAGGCCAGGAAGCCGAGCTCGCCGTTGGAGAGGTGGAAGGCGGGCGTGATGACGAGGCGCCACTGCTGCTTGGCCAGGAGAAGCGCGGCCTGGCGCATGGGTGCGGCGGAGGCGTCGGGCGTTTCGTCGTCGCCGCTGGCGGAGGCCAGCCAGCGGGTCTTCAGGTCGGCGTTGACCCATTCGATCTCCTGGTAGGCGCGCTCCTGCGTGATGTAGAGGTCGGCGTCCGACTGCCATTCCGCCTGGGTGATCTGCCGCCGCATTTGGGAGCGGCGGGCCATTCGTTCCAAGGCGCGCATGCGGGAGTCGATGGCCTGCGTCAGGGCGGTCTGAAGATGCCCGGCGGTCAGAAGGGTGTCATTGCGGATCTGGCGCTCGTTGGCTTCCAGAAGTGCCTGCCAAAAAAAGATGACCGAGATCAGCAGGATGCCGCCGATGATCCATGGCACACCCCGGGGACGCAGGGGGAAGGAAGAGGGGGGGGTGGCCACGGTGTCGAGGGAAAGGTAGGAGATTGTGATCGCCTGCCAAGCAAAGGAGAATAGGAATTGACACCTATATCCTCTCTTTTAAGAAGGAAAGAAGGATGAAAGAATATAAAATCACTAGATTTTATATTCTAATAGGCCTCTTTTGCCTGACTGCTTCTCTGGGCCGGGCGGAGGACGATGCCGCCGCCGATCCGACGGCGGCGACCTCTTCTTCCTCTTCCGTGGATGATCTCCGGCGGCAGCTCCAGGATTTGCAGAACAAGGTCATTGACCTGCAAAGCCGCCAGGAGGTGCAGCAGGAACAGCTCCACAACGCGGGCCTCACCAACCTGCCGACGGTCCGCGTCAGCTCCCAGGGCTTCGAGCTGCAGTCGGCCGACAAGCAGTTCGACCTTCGCCTGCGCGGCCTCATGCAGGTCGACGCGCGCGAGTTCCTTTCCCCGGGCAATAGCGGGGGCGCGCCGGGGGACGGCATCTACGTCCGCCGCCTGCGGCCCATTTTTCAGGGCACGCTGTGGGGCGCCTATGAGTTTGTTTTGGAGCCCGACTTCGGCTCCCGCTCCGGCGGGGCGGGGGGCACCAGCGGCAGCACCGCCGTCCTGGCCAACGCCTACATCAACATCCACTACAACGACACCGTGCAGCTGATGGCCGGCCGGTGGAAGGGCCCCGTCGGCTTCGAGCGGGCGGAGCCCTCCCGCGACACCATCTGGATCGAGAACGGCCTGCCGCAGAACCTGACGCCGAACTACTACCAGGCCATCGCCGTGCACGGGGACATCAAGAAGGGGGTCTTCTCCTATTCCGTCGGCGTGGGGGAAGGCGTGCGGGACAACGCCAACGCCGACGTGCAGACGCTGATCGACAACAACTACGATTTCATCGCCGCCCTGGGCTGCGCCCCCTTTGCCCAAAGCGAGAACAAGGCGCTCAAGGGCCTTGGCTTCGGCGTGGGGGGCACGGTGGGGGAGCGCGGGGACGCCGCCACGGCGGCCAATGCGCCCCTGGCCACCTACGTCACCCCCGGGCAGACGGTCCTCCTCAATTACAACACCGCCGCCTCCTCCGGCCAGACGGTCGTCGAATCCGAGGACGGCGAGGCGTGGCGCCTGGCCCCTTACATCTACTATTACTACGGGCCGCTGGGCTTCTACGGCGAATACGGCGTCTCCAGCGTGGAGGCGCGCCGCGCCGTCTCCGGCACCGGGACGGGCACGGGCGTCCGTCACGCCAACTTTGAGAACCGCGCCTGGCAGGCCGTCCTTTCCTACGTCCTCACCGGGGAGGACGCGGGCTACCGCGGCGTCGTCCCCTTCCATCCGTTCAGCCCGAAGGAGCATTCCTGGGGCGCCTTTCAAGTCATGGCGCGCTACGGGGAGCTTTACTTCGACGACGCCTACTTCGCCTCCAGCGGCGCGGCGACGGGCGTGGGCGGGGCCTTCGTCGGCTCCGGGCCGCATGACGTGCGCGACATCGGACTGGGCCTCAACTGGTATCTGAACGAGAACATCAAGGCCCAGTTCGATTACGATTACATTTCCTACTCCGGCGGCAACATGCCCGTCACCAAGGCGACGGAAGACGAGAACGCCTTCATCACGCAGCTGCAGCTGGCGTTCTGATCCCTTCCCCGGTCGGGGAAAATTGCGGATGCGGCGGTGAGTAGCACTCCCGATACTGCGTGCTTGGAAAATCGGATACGGTCCCTGCCACAGGTGACCCCCTCAGTGAAAGACGCAGGCAGGTTAGATGGTTTCTTCGGCGGCGAGGCCCGCCAGCTCCGGCTCCATATCCAGGACATGACCGTGCTCATCAGCATGGCGGGGGATTTCATCGTTTTCCTGCTGGGGATGCGCCTGGCTTTTTGCCTTCGCTTTCATTCGCCGGTTGCGGAGTGGCTTCCCCCGTTCAGCCTGGAGCAGGGCGCGTACGGCCGTTTCATCCTCTTCGGCCCCGCGCTCTTTTCCATCTTGGCGATGCTGGGCGGCACCTACCGCCAGGACCGGCGGATCGACCTGCCGTGGGTCTACTGGCACATCGTCCGGCCGATGTTCTTCTGGGCCGTCACCTTCGTTCTGCTCACCTTCCTCTTCCACGTGGAGCCCAGCATTTCCCGAGCCTACATCGCTCTTTCGGTGCTGGTGTGCGGAGGCTTTTTGACGGGCTGGCATCTGCTCCTGGAAAAGCTCTTCGCCATGGCGCCGATCCGGGAGCAGCTGCGGCAGCGCATCCTGGTGATCGGCTGGAACCAGGAGGCGGAGCACCTTCAAAGGGTGCTCCAGGCCGATTCGAGCGCCCGCTACCAGATTGCCGGCTGCCTGCCTTCCGCCCACAGCCGGTATAAGGTCGAGCCGCCCGCGTCCGTGGCGCGGCTGGGGGATTACAACGAGGTGGAGGAAATCGTCGGCGTCCGGAGCATCGACATCGTCCTGGTCGCCGATCTCGATCCGAACACCCGGGAGATGATCGCCCTTTCAGAGCTGTGCGCGCGGCAAATGATCCAGTTCAAGGTCATCCCCTCCTTCTTCCAGATCCTTCTCTCCGGCCTAAAGCTGGAGCGGATCGGCATGGTTCCCGTCCTGGGCGTCACCCGTCTCACCATCAATTCGATGCTCAACCGCGTGCTCAAGCGGACGCTGGACATCGCGGGGGCCCTCGTCGGCCTGCTTTTGGCCGCGCCCATCGTGGCGTTCTGCGGCCTCCTGGTCTATTGGGAGTCTCCCGGGCCCGTCCTCTACGCCCAAGTCCGCGCGGGACGCGGCGGGCGGCTTTTCTCCATCTACAAAATCCGCAGCATGAAGCTCAACGCGGAAGTTGCGGGCGCCGGATGGACGACGAAGGACGATCCCCGCCGCCTCCGCATCGGCGCTTTCCTGCGTAAATACAACTTGGACGAGGTGCCGCAATTCTGGAACGTCCTCAAGGGGGAGATGAGCCTCGTCGGCCCCCGTCCGGAGCGGCCGGAGTGGATCGAGAAGTTCAAGGGCGAAATCCAGTTCTACAACGCCCGCCACTATATCAAGCCCGGCATGACCGGCTGGGCGCAGGTGCACGGCCTGCGGGGGGACAACGACCTGCGGGAGCGTCTCCGCTACGACCTCTACTACATCGAGAACTGGACCCTCCTGCTCGATGTCTACCTGCTCTTCATGACGTTCTTCCGGGTGAAGAACGCCTACTAAGTGAAGGTGACGACGACGATCTCCGGCGGGCAGTTGATCCGCACGTTCACCATCTTCGTGCCGATGCCCCGGCTGACGATGAGGCGGTTGTTGTTCCCCCGCTCGTAGCGCCCCTGGTAGTAGATCCGGCCCGCCTCCGGCAGGATGAGGGGCCCGCCGAAGAGCTGCACCTGCCCTCCGTGGCTGTGCCCGGCCAGGTGAAGGAGGTTGGGCTCCAGGTAGCCGCGCCAGAAATCGGGCTCGTGCCCCAGGACGATCTTGAACTTCCGCGTCTTAAGGGTGCCGTAATCGATCGGTCCGCGCAGCCCCGACTCCATGCCGATGACGGCGTAGTCCGCGTGGTCTTCCCGCTCGTTGCAGAGGACGCGCCAGCCCGCCGCGGCCAGGTCCCGCTGGGTGCGGGTATCCTGCGGGCCGGTCTTGTCGTGGTTGCCGGGGGAAAAGTAGGTCGTCCAGGGGCGCCGCCCGTGGAGGTCGAGGTATTCGCCCAGGTCGGCCCCGGCCACGTCCGTGAAGTCGCCGGGGAAGGCGACCATGTCCGGCTTCAGCTCCTCCAAATGGGAGAGGAGGATGCGGAACTCCTCCGGGCCGAAGAAGTGGCCGATGTGGAGGTCGGCGGCCACGGCGATCCGTTTTCCCGCCAGCGCGCCCGGGCCCGGGACGGCATGATGCGTGATCCGTAGCTGCCTGGGAAAGGGAGAGTAGCAGGTTTCCTCCAGGAGGAAGGCGCCGCCCGCCGCGGCCGCCGAGGCGGTTCCGGCTGCGATGAACTGGCGGCGTGTGAGCACGGCTTAGAATAGAATCGGGCGGCGCGGGGCGGCAATGAGCTAATAAGCGGCGGCGCGGAAGATCTTCCAATAGGCCTCCGCGGCCGCCTCCCAGGTGAAGCGTCCGGCCCAGGCCGCGCCCGTCTCCAGGCGCCTGGCGCGCTCCTCTTCCGGCAGCCGCAGCATCTTGGCCAGCCCGGCGGCGATCGCGCCGGGGTCGAGAGGATCGACCAGCTCCGCCGCGGGCCCGGCGATTTCCGGCAGGCAGGATGCGTTGGAAGAGACGACGAGGGTGCCGGCCAGGGCCGCCTCCAAAAGCGGCAGGCCGAAGCCCTCCTCCAGCGAGGGGTAGCAAAAGACCCGCGCGTCCCGGTAGGCGCGCTGCAGCTCGGCCTCGGAGAGGTAGCCCAGGACCTTGAGGCCCGGTGTTTCCAGGAGGGCGGCCAGCTCCGGCTGCGCGGCGAAGCGCGCCTGCGGACGGCCCACGACGTGCAGCTCCAGTCCGGGGAAGTCGGGCCGGAGCCGCCGGTAGGCCTCGATCAGGCGCGGCAGGTTTTTGTGCGGCTGAAGGGAGCCGACGCAGAGGATGTAGGGCGGCGTGCCGGGCAGGGAGGGGGCGTCGCCGGGGAGGGGGCGGTTCCCGTTGTAGACGCGCGTCAGCCGCTCCGGGCGGAGGTGGAAGTGTTCCCGGGCCTGTCCGGCCACGTAGTCGGAAATGGCCACCACGCGGTCGGCGCGCTGGAGTCCCGGCACCGCGCAGAGCCGCAGGACCAGGGAAAAACGGCGGGAGAACCATTCCGGGTGGAGGTAGAAGTTGAGGTCGTGGAGGGTGACCACCGTCCGCAGCCCGTTGTGCCAGGCGGGGCAGGTGGTGATGGGGTGGTGGGCAACGCGCGCGCCGCGCCGCCGGGCGGCCAGAGGGAAGGCGAATTGCTCCCAGAGCTGCGCGCGGCCCCGGGACCAGTCCTGGAAGGGGACGGGCACCAGCCTGGTGCGCGGCAGCTCTGCCCAGGCGGCGACGCCGGGAAAGCGCGGATCGGCGAAGACGACCGCTTCCTCCCCGCGCGGCGCGCGCAGGATGGCGTCGAAGAGGTGGTAGGCGACGACCTGCGTGCCGGTTGGCTTTGGCGTGCCGGAGAAGCGGCCGTTGAGGGCGAGGGTGAAGCTCATGAGGCGCGGGCTTTCCCCGCGGCGGGCAAAACCACCGCGGCCCAGATGACGAGGAGGAGGGAGGCCAGCCCCCAGAAATAGAAGGCGTCGCTGGTGTTGGAGAGCGGCACCAGGATCTGCAGGGCCACAAGGAGGGTCAAATTCCGGTACAGGCAGGACTGTGGCGCGGCGGCGGCCAGGTGGACCCGCCGCAGGGCCAGGCCGAAGAGGGCCCCCAGCCCCAGTCCCAGGCCGATCACCCCGGCCATGCCGAAGTTGAGGAAGGATTCTCCGAAAAAGGTGATGCGGAGGCCGAAGTGGGTCTCCTCCGACCAGTGCACGATGCGCAGCGCGTTCATGCCCAGATGCCACTGTTTCTTTTCCGGAAAAAGGCCGGAGGGGACCAGGGAGAACGCGCCGCCCAGGTAGGTCTTCCCCATCAGGGGGCTGAAATCCCACCGGCTTAAAACCCAGGAGAAATCGCGCAGGTCGATGACGTTGTCCCCCAGAAAGGCCTGCTGGAAGCTGGCCGCCACCGGATTGCCGCTGGTGAGGGCCTCCGGTTTTGCGCGGAGCAGTTCCGTGAAGCCGCTTAGGAACGTGTAGGCCGTCAGATAAGCCGCGACGGTGCCCACCAGAAGGAGGCGGGGCCACTTCCACTCCATGGAGATCAGGCTGCAGGTGACGAGCAAGGCCAGGGAAAGGGGATAGCGGTTGGTCGTCAGCAGCTGGACGGCGCCCAGCAGCGCCATGAGCACCGGCTCCCAGCGGAGGAGCTTGTGCCGTCCCCGCAGGGCCACGATGGCCAGGCCGCCGAAGAGGAACGGCAGGTAGGTGGTGCCCAGATTGTAAAAGGCGCGCCCGGTGGGGGAGGTGTCCATGAGCAGGCGCGCTTCCGAGCCCTGGAACAGGGGAACCGTATGGGTCAGCGCCATGGGCATGGCCAGGAAGACGAGGCAGACCAGGCTCATGGCTCGCAGGAGCAGAACGAGCCGCCGGTCCAGGACCTCCGCCGGGCGTGGCAGGGGAGGCAGCCGCCCGCCCAAAGCCGCGCAGGTGTGGTAGGAGAGGAAGAGGCCAAGGAAGAGCGTGGCGAAGCCGACGGCGTTGACCGTGATGGCCAGGGAAGACATGGCCAGGATGCCGGAGGAGGCTTCCTTGATGTGGGCGGCGGTGGTGTCCAGGTAGAAGTAGCCGCAGAAGATGAGCGCGTTCTGCGCCAGGGTCAGGGCCAGGATGTCGATGGCGCGGGCGCGCCACATCCAGACGGCGGGCAGGAGGAAGAGGGAGGCCGCCAGGGTGACCGCCGTGAGCTGGGCGGCCGGATCGGGCCAGGCCGTTTCATGCCGCTGGAAAAAGGCGGGAAGGTAGGCGCCGCTCCAATAAGCCAGCGGGCCCAGGATGCCCGCCAGCGCGATGACCAGGGGGACGGCGGCGGAGAGCCGCAGCACGGGCCCGCGCCGGGCGGCGCCGCGGGTGCGGGGGAGCGTCGGCAGGGGGCCCATAGGTCGCCGCCCATCCTGCTTTCAAAGCGGCGGAAGGGCAACCGCCGAAAACGCCTATTGAAGACGGACGCGGTCTCCCTATTGTTCGGGGATCATGAAGCTCCTCATCGTCGACGACCAGGAAGCCGTGGGCACGATCATCGCCCAGGTAGTCGCCCAGGGTGGTTGGGAATCCATTTACCGGTCGGACGCCGCAGGCATCTCCGATTTGATCCGCCAGGAGAAGGTCGACGTCCTCCTCATCGACTATTTCATGGAAGGCCGCACCGGCCTCGACATCATCGAGTCCCTCCGGCAGGACGGCTTCGGCCTGCCCATCATCCTCTTTTCCGGGGACACGGCCGCCATTGACGCAAACCGCGCCGCCCGCCTCAACGTCCTGAGCATTCTTAGCAAGCCGCTGAGCATCCCCCAGCTGCGCACCACGATCAATCAGGCCAAAAAGAGCATTCCGCCCCAGGACGGCCTTTCCGCCTGATTTCCTCCGCCTGCATGTCCGCGCCCGGCCCGCGCACCTGTGCCGCCCTGCTCCTGGGGCTGCTGGCGTTGGGCGTTTTTCCCGCGCTGGGCCAGGAGCAGATCTCGCCCGGGCCGCAGAGCCCCTCGATCTCCCAGGGGGGCCTGAGCTCCCATGCCGTGCCCGATCCGGCCACGCCCGACGAGGAGGCGCTGCAGGGCAGCTTCGTCCCCCTTTACCGGCTGACGCGGCCCTTTTACGACAACCTCTTCGCCGCGCCGATGCCGCAGCCTTACGAGCGGCCCGACCCTTCCTCCTACCGGGAGGTGTCCGCCTATGAGGCGCCGCTGGCCCTCCAGCCGGTCTATCCGAAGACCGGCGTCGTGACGTGGAGCCCCTTCGCGGGCATCGCCCAGAGCTGGGACTCCAACCTCCTTTTGACCTCCGCCAACCACGTCAGCGACACCTACACCACTTTGGCGGCGGGGACCGACTTCCAAATCGGCTCGCCCGACTCGATCTATAACACCAACGGGTACGACTCCATCCTGGCCCTGCACGGCCGCTACTATTTCTCCACCGACCTCTTCGCCGAGCACGAGGAGCTCAACGCCGTGAACAACCGCCTGCACCTGGACGGGCGCATCGGCCGGGACGCGGCGATCTGGCGCCCCTACGTCACCGTCGAGCAGTTCACCAGCACCGACTTCCAGGACCGCAACGTGCAGGGCATCGGCCGCCTCCAGCGCCAGATCCTTTCCCCCGGGCTGCAGTCCAACTACAAGATCGATTCCAACCTGACCTACAATCAGAACTTCTTCTGGAGCCGCCTCCTTCACCCGCAGGGCAGCTACGTGAACACGGACACCTACGTCCTGCAGCAGGACTTCGGCGTGCGGGTGCTGGAGAACGTCGACTTCATCGTCTGGAACGAGCTGCGGCAGACCCAGCCCTCCCTTGGCTCGGAAGTGGGCGAGTGCACCTCCGGCATCGGCTGGCGGGGCATGCCGGACCCCCGCATCTTTACGGAGTTTCGGATCGGCTGGGATGCGATGGAGTGGAGCGACGGCAATCCCGGCCGCCAAAACCTCCCCGCCTGGCGCATGGACGGCCATACCACCTTCGAATGGAGTCCCCGCCTCAGCCTGGGTCTCAAATACTCCCGCGCCTACGTCTTCAACGAGGTCCTCCCGAACAATAACTACACCAGCACCGGCGCCCAGTTCGTCCCCCAGGTGTTTTTGGGTGGCAACTTCTACCTGACCCCTTACATTTCGCTCATCGACTACTCCTATGAGCAGCAGCACCTTGAGCAGCTCGAGTGCCGTTTGGAAACGGAGCTGGCCTACCGTTTCGGCGGTCGGCGGGACGCCGATTCCCGCGTCTACGTCAAAGTGGCCTGCCTGCGCCTCTCCCAGCAGAGCGGGGACGCGGACCAAGGCCGCGTCGACGACGCCCGCGTCTCCCTAGGCATGGCCTACCGCTTTTAAGAAATCGATGAAACGCCTGATTCCCCCCTCCGCCCGGGCCTTCGGCCTGGCTTTTTTCCTCTCCGCCTGCGCGTCGGCCCCGGTGCCGGAGGCTTCCCTTCAGCCGCCCAATCCGGCCTACGCCGTTCCGGCCGGCATCGAGCACCTGAGCCACGCCACGCAGCCCTACGTCCTTTCCAGCCTGGACAAGGTCACCGTGCGAAAGGCAAACGGCGTGCTGGAAACCTGCCAGGTCAACCAGGAAGGCATCCTGCCCCTGCGCGCCGACGGCGCCGGGCCCTCCGTGCGGGGCCTCTCCGTGGAGGCCCTGCGGGCCCTCGTCGCCCAGGAATTCAAGGGTGGCCGCCTCGTGTGGGTGGAGGAATTCCGCCCCGCCCGCGTCACCGTCCTGGGCGAGGTCTACCACCAGATCCATACCGACATGACCGAGGGACCGATGCGCGTTCTGGACGCCATCGCTGCCGCCAACGGATTTACCCCCTTGGCCAACACCCGCCGGGTGAAGCTGGTGCGGGAGAACGCCGGCGTCGTCGACGTCTACGAGCTGGACCTGCGCGAGGCGCTCAAGGGCCGCCGGTTCGAGCAAAACCTCCTCCTCCAGCCGGGGGACGTCATCACCGTGCCGAAGAACTTCCTCTAATCCCCCCCCTCCTTCTTATGCCCGAAGAACCGCTGTTCAACGAGAGCGCCGAGGAGCGCGTGCTCTTCACCTTTCAGCACGGCCTGCAGGTCGCGCGGGAACAGATGCATATCTGGGTCACCGCCCTCCTCTTCGGGCTGCTCTGCGGCTTCGCCATTTACCTGGTGACGCCCCGGACCTACGAGGCGAAGGGGACCTTCCTCGTTGACCAGCTTCCCTTCCAGACCGCCTCGGAGAACGCGACCGATCCGGACACCATCCATGAGATGGTGCAAAGCCTCATCCTCAGCATCCCGGGCCGGGACCTGAAGCGCGCCGTGGCCAAGGGCGTCGGCGTGAAGGACTCCGCCCTTTCCTTCGTCGACAAGGAGCCGCCCATCTGGCTCACCGGCTTCGACGTGAAGCGGGGCAACATCCGCGTCACCGCCACGCGGAACAGCCGCCTGGGCGTCATCACCGTCCAGTCCCGGGACCCGGAATTCGCCGTGCGGGTGGTCAACGCCGTCCTTGAGGAGCTGATGCAGATGAACAAGCTGGCCGGGCGCCTCGGCGAGGTGCAGTCCCGGCTCGTCGTGGCCAACGGCACCTCCCACCAGCTGGTCCAGGAACTGGTCACCGCCATCGGCCAGCGGATCAAGCTGGAGAAACAGGTGCAGGAATTGCGGGAATACACCAAGCACGGCTTCCCCCTTTCCGACTTCGAGGCCTTCAACACCGATCCGACCCTCAACAATCTCAAGACGCAGCTCATCCTCGTCGAGTCCGAGTACAAGTCCCTGGCCGCCACCAGCACCCGCGGCGCCAAGCTGGAGGGCAAGCGCGCCGAGGTGGAAGGGCTCAAGATGCTCCTGCACGGCCACGCGCAAAAGCTGGCGGAGGCCATGAATTCCTCCTACGAGATCAGCAAGACCCAGGAATCGGCCGTCCGCCACGACATCGCCGAGAGCGAAAAGGGCGTCAATCTCCTCCAGGCCCAGCGCGGCGACTTCACCCGCGCCTTCAGCGATTTCGGCCTGCGCAAGCGCCTCCTGGCCGACACCGGCAGCGATCTGTCCGGGGAAGCCAGCGTCATCGCCGTCGTCGAGCGCGGCTCGTCGGAGCGGCGGCCCGTCCGCCCCAGCTTCTTCCTCGACCTCTTCCTGGGCGCCCTTCTGGGCCTCTCCGGGGGCGGCGTCCTGGCCTTCCTCTTCCACGTCCTCGACTCCCGGCTCCGCACCCCCTTCCAGATCGAGCGGGCCACCGGCTACCCCTGCATCGCCGTCATGCCGGTGGAGAAGGAGCGCCCCACCGTCTTTTCCGACGCGCCCTCCCCGCTTAACTTCCTGCGCGGCCAGATCCTGCGCGCGGCCTTCACCGGGGAGGGGTCGAAGGTCTTCGCCTTCACCGCCGTCGGGGAAAAGGCGGACAGCCTGGAAGTCGTCGCCCAGCTGGCCATCCTCCTGGCCAAGTCGGAAAAGCGCACCCTGGTCATCGACGTCGACGTCGCCCGCCATGGCCTGGCCAAGCGCCTGGGCATCGCGGCCAAGAGCGGCCTGGCCGACTGGCTCTTCGCCGACGACGAGCTGGAGCGCCACATCAGCTATTCCGCCATCCAGGAGCTGGCCATCATCGACTCCGGCAAGCTCTCCGGCGACGTCGACAGCCTCTTCTCCCGCCGGCCCGTGGCGCCGGAGATCTCCCGCCTGGCCTCCAAGTGGGACTTTATCCTCATCCACGGTCCCGCGCTCCTGGCCCATTGGCACCTCTTCATGGCCGTGCCGGAGCAGGCCCAGCTCGTTGCCGTCGCCGCCTATCAGGCGGCCACGACGAAGGACATCGTAGAGGTGGCCGACCGCGCCGCCTCGGCCAAGCTCTCCTTCTACGGCATCGTCCTCGACCACGTGCCGGAGGAAACCGGCCCCCTGCCTTTCGGGAAAAAGGGCTTCCTCTCCCCCCTCGCGAAAACCCAGGCCTAAGCCTGCCGGTGCAGCCGCCGCAGTTCCACGGCGGCGCACGCCCCCACGGCGGCGCAGGCCGCCCCGGCGGGCAGGAGGCCCCCCTGCGCGGCGGCCAGCGCCAGCGCCGCGCTCCCGGCGGCCAGGAGCGGCAGCAGCCGTTTAAGGGGCGCGATCCACGCGGCGGCGAACGATTGGCCCAGATCCCGGCTTAGGCCGCGCGCGGCGGGCAACAGGCATCCTCCCGCCAGCGCGGCGGCCCAGAGCAGCCCCTCCAGCCCCCAGCGGGGCACCACCGCGAAGCCCGCCGCCGTCACCAGCAGCGCCTCGGCGATCGTGCCCAGGCCCGCCGCGCGGATGCGGCCCGTCCCCATGCACGCGTTCACCGCCACGCGTCCCAGGGCGGTGGCCAGGCCGTAGGCGGCCATCGCCCAGCCGATGCCGGGGGGGAAAGGCTGCTGCGGCAGCCAGAGCCGCAGCGCCAGCGGCCCCAAAAAGCCGACGCCCGCCGCCCCGTAAAGGCAGAAAAGGGCGGCGTAGCGGTAGGTGCTGCGGAAACGTTCCGCCCGCTCCGCCTTCGTCCGGGCGTGGGAAAGGGAGGCCAGCGCGGTGTCGCTGGAGGTCGAGCCGAAGGTGCCGATGATCTCCGTGATGCGGAGCAGGACGTAAAAGGCGCCCGCGGCCGCCGGGCCGCTGGCGGCGGAGACGACGAAGGTGAGGGCGTGGGACTTCACGATCCAGGCCACCGTGGTGCTGTAGAACCAGCCGCCCGCGCGGAACGTCTCGGCGACGTCCTTCCAGGAAAGCTCCCGCCATTCCCGCCGGACGCCGGGCCCCAGCAGGCGGTGGCGGACGATGAGCCACAGATTCGGCGTCAGGAGGCAGGCCAAGTAGACGCAGACCGCCGCCAGCACGGGCGCGCGGAGCCAAAGGCAGAGCGCCACGGCGGGGAAGGCGGCGACGGCCCCGGCGGTATTGGCCGCCTTGAGCAGGGAGAGCCGTCCCCGCGCGGCCAGGGGTTCCAGCGCCAGGAAGCTGGTCATGAGCAGGCTGACGAGGACGACCGTCACCGCGATGAGCAGGTTGCCCCCCGCCGGCAGATGGAGAAAACGCTCCCACACGCCGCCGGCGGCCAGGGCCGCCGCTCCCGCCGTCACGGTTCCCGCCACCAGGCCGAAGGCGGCGATTCCCCGCCCCAGGTGGCGGTGGAAGTCCCGCTCCACCCCGGAGACGAGCGCCTCCGCCAGCTTGATCCGGGTCAGGCTCCGCACGCCGCCGTCGATGACCGCCATGGAAACCAAGAGAGAGCTGGCCAGGGCGAACATGCCGAAGCCTTCCTCCCCCCAGACGCGGAGCATCCAGGGCGTCAGGACGGCCAGGAAACCCGCCTTGGCGGCGAAGTTGAGGCCCTGCCAAAGCTGGTTCTGGAACAGCTCCCGGCGATGCGCCTTCTCGCTCATCGCGCCAGGCCCTCCAGGAGATGGAAGACCTCCTCATGCCGCGCCTCCGCGTCGAAGAGGATCCGCGCCCGCTCCACCTGCCCGGCGGGGGCGCCTTCCGGTTGGGGATTTTCCAGCCACGGACGGAGCACGGCGCCGATCCGGGCGGCCAGCTCCGTCTCGTCGGAGGAGGGCTCGATCCAGCCGATGCCGTCGAAGCCCAGCTCGGCCAGGCAGCGGTTGCCCGGGGCGCGGGTCAGGAAGAGCTTGAGGCCGCAGCAGAGCGCGGAAAGGACGCTCAGCGCCAGCCCCTCGTACCGGCTCGTCAGGATGAAGGCGTCGGCCGCCCAGAGCAGCTCCTCCACCTGGTCGACGTGTCCGGCGGCGACGAAGCGCGGCCGCGCCGCCTCCGGCAGCAGGCGGCCCAGCTCCTCCCCGCCGGCCCCGGCGTGGACGAAGAAGAGGTCGCGGGCCGGATCGGCCAGCAGCGGCCCCAGCGCGCGGTAGAGCGGCGGGTAGTTCTTCTGCGCGGAATGGCGGCCCACCGTGACCAGGACGCGGGCCCCGGCGGGCAGGCCGAACCGCTCCCGTCCCCGCTCCCGCGCGCCCGGCGGCGCGGGCCGGTAGCGGGCCGTGTCGACGTTCATCAGCACCATCTCCACCCGCTCCGGCGGCAGGCGCAGCGTCTGCAGGGCAAAGCGGCGCTCGTCCGGGGAAATCGTCACCGTCCGGCCGACGCGGCCCAGCGCGGCCTCGACCGCGTTGTAGAAGCGGGTCTTTCTGGAAAGGTCCCCTCCCAGGCCGTAATAGGCGTGCGGAAGGTAGAGGACGGGGGGGAAGCCGGGGCAAAGGAGGCGCAGGAGGCGGCAGAGCGCGCCTGCCTTGGAGCTTTGCGCCGCGACGGCTTGAGCGTGCCGGGCCAGCCGCAGGAGCCGCAGGGCGGCCGGAAAGTCGCGGGGTTCCGGCGCGTTTCCCACTTGGAGATCGACGGCCTGGCCGCCCCGGGCGCGGACCCGCTCCACCAGGCCGGGGAGGCCCGGGCTGCTCCGGCGGCTGGAATAGGCCAGGTCGACGGCCACTTCCGGATGGCGCCGGGCCAGGTGATCGACGAAGGCGGCGGTGTAATCGAAGACGCCGTCCCGGCCGGGCTCGGCGACGACGAGGAGGCGTTGGAGCTTCTGCATCGTTATTCGGGCAGGAAGCCGCCTGATTGGAGCGCCCAGAGCCGGGCGTAGGCCCCCTGGCGGGCAAGGAGGGCGGCGTGGCCTCCTTCTTCCACGATGCGCCCTTTTTCCAGGACGACGAGCCGGTCCAGGTGGGAGATCGTCGAGAGCCGGTGGGCGATGGCCAGCACCGTCTTGCCCTCCATCAATTGGGCCAGGCTCTCCTGGATGTAGCGTTCCGACTCGGAGTCGAGGGCGCTGGTCGCCTCGTCGAGGATGAGGATGGGGGCGTCCTTGAGGATCGCCCGGGCGATGGCGATGCGCTGGCGCTGCCCGCCGGAGAGGCGGACGCCCCGTTCGCCCACGTGGGTGGCGTAGCCCTGCGGGAGCTGGCGGATGAACTCGTCGGCGTGGGCGCGGCGCGCGGCCTCGGCGACCTCCTCGTCCGTCGCCTCGACCCGGCCGTAGCGGATGTTTTCCAGCAGGCTCGCCTCGAAGAGGGAGACGTCCTGCGGGATGACGGCGATGCGGCGGCGGAGGCTCTCCTGGGTCGCGCGGCCGATCTCCTGCCCGTCGACGCGGATTGCGCCCGTTTCCGGGTCCTGGAAGCGGAGGAGGAGCTGGACCAGCGTTGTCTTCCCCGCGCCGGAATGGCCGACGAGGCCGACCTTCTGCCGCCCCGGCACGCGGAAGGTGAAATCCTGGAAGATGGGTTTGGCCGCGTGGTAGGAAAAGCCGACCCGGTCGAACTCGATCGCCCCCTCCCGCACCTCCAGGGCGAAGCGGCCTTCCGGCCGGTCGGCCAGACGCTCGAACTCGGCGTGGAGCGGCTCCGCCGCGCGCAGGTCGGCGTCCTGGCGGGTGAGCCCCTGGTAGGCGATGGCCAGGGCGCCGAAGACGCCGTTGACGCTGTGGAGGTATTGGTAGAGGGCCACCAGGCTGCCCAAGAGCAGCGCGTGCCCGGGCCGCAGGTGCAGGGCGATGTAGCCCAGGAGAATGCCGAACTCCGCCAGCGCCGCCAGCATCATCCAGTTGAACCACTTCACCTCCACGGTCAGGATGTAGCGCCGCAGGAGGAGCTGCACGGCGTCGAGCGCCTTGTCCAGCACCGCGCCGGTGTGCCGCACCAGGTTGAAGGCCAGCACCCCCGGCATGTTTCCCACATAGTCGAAGAAGGAGGCCGAGTAGAGGTGCTCCTTCTCATTCTGCTCCTTTAGGAGGAGCTGCTGCTTTTTTTCCTGCCGGATCAAGAGCGCGAAGATGAGGGCGGCGAAAAGGGCCTCCGCCCCCGCCGCCAGCGGGGAGATCCAGGCCAGGAGCGCCAGCGCGCCGAAGAAGCGGATGAAGTTCTCCACGTAGAGGAACTGCGCGTCGGCGAATTCGTAGAGCCCCTGGGAAGCCTTCGTGATCCGGTGGATCGTGTTGCCGGAGTGGTGCTCCTGGTGCCAGCGGACGGGGAGCTGGGTCAGCAGGTCGTAGTGGCGCTGGAGGAAGCGCCGCTTCACGTGGAAGGCCACGTTCCGCTCCAGGACGCGGGCCGGGCCGTGGAAGGCCCAGAAGAGGAGGAGCAGCCCGATGTTCGCGCCCAGCCACAGGGCCGATTGCCGGAGCAGGTCCGGCCCGCCGCGCTGAAGGACGTTGACCAGCGCGCCGATGACGACGGGCTGGAGGAGGAAGGCCACGTTGGCCCCCGCGGTGAGGGAGACGAAGAGGACGACCGTCCGCCGCCGCTCCCCCGCGTAGCGCCAGACGGTGGAGAAGAGGTGGAAGTAGGGGATGTCGCGGATCATTCGAAGAGCGGCGCCAATTCCATGGTGGCGACGCGGACCAATCCCTTGTCCGTCAGGCGCAGGGCGGGAATGACGGAAAGGGGCAAAAGATTGAATCCCATGTAGGGCATCCGGCAGCCCACGGCCTCCCAGGCCTCCCGCAGCGTGGCCACCTGGGCGGCCACCTCTCCCACCCGCTGGTCGGAAAGGAGCCCGGCCACGGGCAGGGGCAGATGGGCCAGGACCTTGCCCGCCTGCACCACGCAGACGCCGCCGTGCGTCTTCCGCAGCGCCTGGAGGGCGGCGCGCATTTCAAAGGCGTCGGTCCCCGCCACCACCACGTTGTGCGCGTCGTGCCCCACGGAGCTGGCCACCGCCGCCTCCGGCACGGAAAAGCCGAAGCCCTGCAGCAGGCCGTGGGCGGCGTGGCCGCCCTGGCCGTGCCGTTCCAGCACCGCCAGGTGGACCAGCCGGTGGGCGGCGCAGAATTCCTTGAGCGGGCGGGATTCCAGGGGCAGCACCGCCTCCTCCGTCACGATCTGGCCGGGCAGGAGCCGGATGACGCGGGCCTTGGTCACGGCGGGCGGCAGCTCCGGCACCAGGGGCGGGAGCTTCTTTTTGAGGCGGAGCGTGCGGTAGGCGCGCGCCGGGTAGCGGTAGCGGCGGCGCTCGGAAAGGGCCTCGTCCAGGAGCGGGGTGATCCGCTTTCCCTCCACCACCAGCCGTCCGCCGTACCAGGTGTTTTCCACCTCCAGCGAGTCGTTGAGCAGGACCATGTCGGCCCGGCGGCCGTGGCCCAGCGCGCCGATTTCCCCGTCCATGCCGAAGCGCGTGGCGGCGTGTAGGGAGCCCAGGCTCCACGCGGCGGCGGGTTTCAACCCGGCCTGCGCCGCCTGGCGGACAGCCCAATCCATGCCGAATTGGAGGAGGTCGGCCGCGTCGCGGTCGTCCGTGCAGAGGCAGAAGCGCTTCGGGCTAAGGCCGCCCTGGGTGACTGCGCGGATCACGTCCGGCAGGTTGTTCCAGGGGGAGCCGGGCGGGCCGCTGCGCAGGAAGATCCAGAGGCCGGCCTCCAGCAGCGCCTCGGCGATGGCGGGGTCGACCGCCTCATGCGTGTCGGTCACGCCGCTGGCGGCGTAGGCGGCGACGAACTCGTGCCCGAAGACGTGGCCGGAGACGGGGCGTCCGCGCCGGAGGGCCTCCCGCAGGATGGCGTGGCTCCCTTCCTCCCCGCGCGCCACGGAGACGAAGTCCATCTTCTCCCCCAGGGCCACGGCTTCCGGCCAGCGGTCGAAAAGCTTGCCGATGCGCGAGGCGTCGAGGGAGCCGCCCGCCGTCTCCAGGCCGGGATGGGTGGCGGGGACGGTGCTGGGCACGGTCAGAAAAATGGAGAGGGGAGCCTGCCGGGCGTCCTCCAGCATCATCTCCACGCCGCGCGCGCCCAGGACGTTGGCGATCTCGTGGCTGTCGCAAAAGATGGTGGTGGTACCGTTGCGCAGGGCCGCTTCCGCGTAGGCGCAGGCGGTGACCATGCTGCTCTCGATATGGAGGTGGGCGTCGACCAGCCCGGGGGCCAGGAGGCCGCCCCGCGCGTCGTATTCCCGCGCGGCGTCGCCGGGGGGCAGGGTGCCGCAGGGATGGACGGCGGCGATGCGGCCCTGCTCGATCCAGATTTCGCGGTCTTCCAGGATCCGCTCCGAATAGGCGGAGAGGACGCGCGCCCGGCGGATAATCAGCTGCGGGCGTTCCGCGCCGGAGGCGACCGCCGCCAGCCGCCGCGTCACGTCCGCCAGGGGAGGGACGGGAAACGGGCGCTCGCCGGAGGGCATGCAGGAAGCTTAAGCGACTTCCGGCCGTTTGGCCACTCCCGCCGCGGGATTCCCGCGGCGAAAAAAAAGCCGATTCTTTCTTAGTTTTGGGAGGAAGGGTCCCCGGCGAGGGGAGGGACGGAGGTGGGGTGCGGAGGCGCTTCGATAGGGGGGGGCGAAGAAGGCGGCGTGAACGTCTCCGGGGGAATGTCATCCGTCTTCCAGTTGGAGAAGGTGAGGGCGGAGTTTATCGAAGTGGAGTTGGATGCGTTAAGGGATCGGCTCCATTTGAGAAGAAAGGGGGAGGCGCCTTGGGCGATCCAAAAATCGGTCGTGCTGTTGAGATTGGCCGCTTGGAGGTGAAAGGCCGCCTGCCCATCCAGAGTTTCTTCTCCCAAAAGGGTAACAGGGACTCCCCGGAGTTGAAGGAAGAGGGAGGGGTGGGGCGAAACCAAGGCGGAAACGCACACATGCGTTCCCCGGCTGATATGAGCCAGATGTGCTTTGGTGACCAAGGAGGGCAGGTCGGCGGGAGCAGCATCGGTGCGATAGGAGCGGGTGTAGGGCAGCAAAACCGCCAGGGTTTGCCCGTCGGAGATCGTGGCGCCCCCCTGTTCGGGATCGGCGATCAAGGCGAAGGAGTTCGGACGGGCAACGGAGAGGGTATAGACCCCTTGGCCCTCCCGTCCGGGAGAGGATGCAAAGTGGGTGGATTCCTGCCATGCCACCTTGGCCTGAAAGCTTTTTAGCCCCGCGTAGAACGTGTCGAAATCCTGGAAGATCCGTTCGGCTTTTCGGTTTTCTTCCGTGTTCGCGGGAGGGGCGGGGGGCTGGGGGGGAGCTTTTACGGAAACGGAGGGCGCGAGCGCTGGAAAAGTTGGAGCGGAAGAATCGGGTTGCGGGATGGCTTGAATGGAAGGGGGTGAGGGCGGGGGAGCCAGATTCGGGGTGGGCGGGGGTGCTGAAACGGTGGAGGATTTTAAGTATTCCAGCACGGGCACGTTCTCTATGTAGAGGTCCTTAATGGTGGCGTGATAGTTTCGAATGGCTACGCAGGCGTAGGCTTCTTTCCCCCGTAAGATCGAAGCGCTTCCACCTCTTTGCTCCAGGGCGGCCTGAGTTTCGGCGGCCTCCTTTTGTTTCATGTAAAAGCGGTCGAAGGGAAGTTGGATGCGCCAGGCGGGTTGGGCGTGCCGCGTGGCGGGATCCCAATCGGTGCCCTGGGTCAAGGTAACGGGCAGGCTTTCGTCCGGGGCTAAGATGGGCCGCTTTTCGCTCAAGGAGTCGATTTCCGCCCAGCCGTCGGCATTTTCATGGAAAACGGCATACACGGGAACGGCTTTCCCGTGGGCGCGCTCTTTGAGATCGTCGCTCAGGTTCTGGGCGGCGGAGTCCGGAACGCGCTGCGCCTCAAATTGCAGGGTGACGTATCCGCCGCGGAACATGTCCATCGGGTCGACGGCCCGGGTTTTGAATCTGAAGGCTTGCCCATTCCGCAGGGTCAACTCCTCTCGCTGTATTAAATAGAGGGGGACGGCCGCCTGGGCGCAAGCGAGCAGGATAAAGAGCAAAACGCGCGGCTTCATGAAGCTTTCTTCCGTTGGATCCTGGAGAAGAAGATGTTCACGCTCAAAAAGCCCATGCCGAGCAGGATGTACGCGCCCCCCCGGATTACGAAGTCCAGGGAGCTGTCTGCAAAGCGCAGGACGGCCAGGAAGCCCAGCAGCCCCATGCCTTCGTTGACGGTGCGCAGGCTATTTTCCCGGAAGCCGCCGATCATGATGGAAATGGAGAGGGCCACGGTATAGATGTTCATGAAGAGCATCGATATGGCCGGGAAATCCCCCTCGGCGATGAGCCAGGCCAGCCCGACGCAGACGGGAAAGACGGCGAAGAGGATTTTAAAGCGGTGCCCGGAGCGCAACAGGAATGCGGCGAGCGCCAGGAAAAGCGCCGGAAAGGCCAGGCAGATGAGAAGGCTCGGCACGGAAGAGGTGTTTCCATTGGCCCAATGAAATTCCCAGGTGGTTTGAAAGGTGCCAAGGAGCGCGCACGCCTCGATGGTCGAGGTGGAGAGCCTCTCCAGCCGCTTGCTTCCAAACGGGGGCTGCCCGAAAAAAGGGTGGCGGGAAAGGAGATAGCAGGACCCCAGAAAACCGCCGACCGCCAGGTAGCCGATTCGATGGCCCGCCTGGGTGGCCTCGGCGAAGAGGAGGAAGAGCAGGCCGTAGAGGCTGAACCAAAAGAGCCAGCGGAAGGAGGTGGAGCGGCCTTGTTTCCAAAGGGGGTAAAGCTGGGCCGCTGCCGCCAGAAATAAGGTCCAGTTAAGCAGGGTTTCCTTGGGGGCGAAGCTGGCGTACATGCCCGCGATATTGAGGCAGAGGATCGCCGCTCCCACGGAGTCGAGGAGGTAGACCACCGGCAGCGCGAGGAAAAACCATGTCAGCAGGAACGAGGCGGTGCTGCCCGCGATGTGATAGGTCTGGCTGACAAGGGAAATGGAGGCGCCGACGGCCAAGACCTGGAAGGTGGCCGCCCCTTCCTGCCAGGCTTTGGAGGAGGATCGCAGGGCATATCCCGAAAGGCCGATGCCGACGATAAGCGGGAGGAAGGAGAGGGCGACGCGAACCGGGTGGCCCAGCTCATTCCAATTGTGGGCGATGATCAGGATGATGCCGCAGCCGACGAGCAGCCCGCCTAGAAGGGAGCAAACGAAGGCGACAAGGGAGGGATGGGCGGATTTCGCGGCCTGGGTGGCGTAGCGCGTTCGCAGGTTTTCCGCGTCGGCAGGGGAAATGACCCCTTTGGCGGTCAGCTCGGGGAGTTGTTCCAGTAGCCAGCGGGAGGCCTGGAGATCGGAGGGGGTGGGCTGGTCTTTATCGGTATTCGGATCCATGGGTAGCCCCGCTGTGTTTGGGAGTTAGTAGGGCTTCTTGTCCGGCTTCGTCACCCAGGCCTCGAAGGCGGCCTGGGCTTCGGCGTCGGGAAGAAGATGGGTGGGGAGCGACCGCTCGTCGACGGGGAGGGCGACCTCCTTATAGAGGAAGGCGTCGTCGAAGCCGATGCGGGCGGCGTCTTCCCGCGTGTTGGCGTAGTAGAGGCGGTCGATCCGGGCCCAGTAGACGGCGGCCAGGCACATGGGGCAGGGCTCGCAGCTGGTATAGAGCTCGCACCCGGCCAGGGTGAAGGTGTTCAGGGCCTTGCAGGCCTCCCGGATGGCGACGACTTCCGCGTGGGCCGTCGGGTCGTTCGTGGAGGTGACGCCGTTGTTCCCGCGGCCGACGATTTCCCCGCCGCGCACGATGACGCAGCCGAAGGGGCCGCCCCGGCCGGCGTCCATCCCTTCCCGGGAAAGGCGCGCGGCTTCCCGCATGAAGTCCTGAGGCGTCTTCATCGGCCGAGGCGGGCCTCGATTTGGCCGTGGGGCTCGTCGGTGGGCAGGAAGATTTCGCCCGGGTTTTCCAGTTTGAAGGGGGCGAAGTTGACGGGCAGGTAGTGCTTGTTCGGCATGGCCAGGTGGATTTCCTCGATGGCGGGGACCTTTTCCAGCGCGGCCTGGCCCATTAGGTAGAGGGTATTCTGAAGGGAGGGGCTGAAGGTGTCGGCGAAGGTGGTGAGGAGCGTTTCCAGGATCGCCGCGTCGGCGGCGAAGTCGGCCCCGCGCGCGGCGTAGAGCCAGGTGGCGTCGACCTGGGTGGCCAGGATCCGGTCGTCGGTTTCCGGCAGGGTGGTGTAGGCGTCCTTGGGATATCCCTTGAAGGCGGAGTTGGTGGAGTTGAGGACCAACAGGCCCCGCACGCCGCCCTCGACGCGGCAGTTTTCCCGGTCGATCTCCACCCGGCCGTAGGGTAGTCCGCTGGAGCCGCCCTGGAAGGTGTGGGGCCGCCCGGCGTAGCGCTCCCACCGGCGCAGGGTGACCTCGACGCGGGCCTTGGCCACCGCCGGGTAGGCGGAGAGGAAGTAGTCCCCCAGCGCCAGGGCGAAGGCCTGCGGGCAGGGGCCCAGGTGCTTTTGCGCCAGGATCTGGACGGTGTTCTTGACCGTGTCGGTGGGGGTGACCTTGCCGTTGTCGCCGGTCAGGTAGGTGGCGGCGAAGTCGCCCTCCAGCATCGCTTTGACTTCGGCCTCGTAGACGTCGTGCCGGCCTTCGGCGCCGCGGACGACGCGCAGGACGCGGACGCGGCCCTTGCCGTAGGTGTTCGTGAGGAGTTGTGCCATCTGGTGCTTTCTAGGTCGTATAATTACGGCCCAGGCCCAGGACGCCAAGCGCTTTGCGGTATTCGATGGAGGTGCGGTCGGCCCGGATGTGGACTTCCTCCGTCAGGTCGATGGGGAGGTCTTCCGGGCACTGCGTTTCGACGATGTCTTGGTCTTCGGCGAAGACCTTGGCGTTGAATTCCTTCACCAGCTGTTCCGGGAAGTCCTTGTCGAAGTCCCGGCAGATGGGGACGAAGAGCCGCGTTTTCCGGGCGGAGATGGGGCAGCAGGCGTTGAGGATGCAGAGGTGGCCGTTGTCCGGGAAGTGGACGGTGAGCCGCGCGCTGAAGGGGACGGTCACCTCGAAGACGCGCCGCCAGACGAAGCCTTCCGGAGCGCGGTGCCGCTGGTCCGGGGTGTAGTTGGAGACGGAGCTGGTGTAGTCCATGAGGAGCCCGTGGGGCCGGGGCGTCACCTCGTAGCGGGGGACGATGGGGTTGCTCCGATCGCCGAAGGTTTCCGTGTGGATCCAGGCGAAGTGGGCGACGTCGAGGAACCCTTCCAGCTGGCGCCCGGCGGCGGCGTTCATGTCGACGGAGTCGGGCAGGACGCGGACGTAGTTCGGATCGTCCCATTCGTGGAAGTCGGGGAGGACCTGCGGGGCGGAGGGATCGAGGCAGGTCCAGACCAGGCCGTATTTTTCCACGGTGGGGAAGGTCTGGAGGCAGAGTTTGGGCGGAATCGCCGCGCCGGGGTGGGCGGGGATATCGATGCACTTGCCGTCCGGGGCGTAGCGGAAGCCGTGGTATTTGCAGACCAGGTCGTTCCCCTCCACCCAGCCCTTCGTCAGCGGGACGCCCCGGTGGAGGCAGAGGTCGACGGCGGCGGTGACGCCTTTCTCGTTCCGGTAGAGGACGAGTTTTTGGTCCAGGAGCTGGGCGGCGTAGGGGGCCGCCTTGACGTCATGGGAGAAGGCGACGGGATACCAGAACTTGGAGAGGATCTCCCAGTCGGTCGGCGAAAAGGTACATCGGGAAGGCGGCATGCTCAAAGGAACATGGAAGCATCCTTCATGCCGGTTAAGGGATTAATTTGAGACGACGTTGCGCGGTTTCCCGGCCAGGAAGGCGCGGAGGTTTTCCGCCGTCTGATGCATAAGGCGCTCCCGCGCGGCGAAGCTGGCCCAGGCGATGTGGGGGACGACGAGGCAGCGCGGCGCGGAGAGAAGCGGGTGGTCGGCCGGGGGCGGCTCCGCGGAGAGGACGTCGACGGCGGCATGGGCGATGATCCCCTCCTGCAGGGCGCGGGCCACGTCGGCGTCGTTGAGGAGGCCGCCCCGGGCGGTGTTGACGAGGATGGCGCTGCGCTTCATCCGCTTCAGGTTGTCCCAGGAGATGAGGCCCTGGGTCTGCGGGGTGAGCGGGCAGTGGAGGCTCACCACGTCGCTCGATTCCAGCAGGGCGGGCAGCCCCAGGAAGGTGACGGGGTATTCGCTCCACGGCTTGGCGGTGCGGGTGTGGACCAGCACCTTCATGCCGAAGGCGTGGGCGATCCGCCCCACGGCCTGCGCCGTCTGGCCGAAGCCGACGAGGCCGATCGACTTCCCCGCAAGCTCGATGAGGGGGAAATCCCAGAAGCAGAAATCGGGGCTGGCGCTCCACGCCCCCTCCGCCACGCGCCGCGCGTGGTGGCCGACGTGGTGGGTCACTTCCAGGAGGAGGGCGAAGACGAGCTGGGCGACCGAGTCGGTGCTGTAGCCCGGCACGTTCGTCACCGTCACGCCGCGGTGCTTGGCCGCCTCCAGGTCGACCATGTTGTAGCCCGTGGCGGTCACGCCGACGTAGCGGAGCTTCGGCGCCGCCTCGAACGCGGCGGCGGGCAGGGCGGCCTTGTTCGTCAGGACGGCCTCCGCCTCGGCCAGGCGGGCGGCCAGCTCGGCGGGAGAGGTGCGGGGATAAAAAGTCGTTTCCGCCAGCGCCTCGACTTCCTTCCAGGAAAGGTCGCCGGGGTTGAGGGTGTGTCCGTCGAGGATGACTAGTTTCATAAAGGTTTTTTCAGGAGGCCCATTCCCGCAGGGCGGCGGCCAGGACCGCCGCGCCGCGCGCGGTCTCTTCCGGGGAGGTGTATTCGTCCGGCCGGTGGCTGACGCCGCCCCGGCTGGGGACGAAGAGCATCGTCACCGGGCAGAGGAGGGCCATGAACAGGGTGTCGTGGTAGGCGTGGCTGACCAGGGGGACGGCCTTCAGCCCGGCCTCCCGCGCCAGGCGCAGCAGGTCGTCGCGCAGGCCCGCGTCGCACAGGGCGGGCGGGTCGAGGTTGATCGGCTCCTCCAGGAAGGTGACGCCGCGCCGTTTGCAGGCCTCCTCCGCGGCGGCCTCGATGGCGCGGAGCGTCCGCTCCCGCACGGCCACGTCGGTGTCCCGCAGGTCGATTTCCAGGAGGGCGGAGGCGGGGATGCTGTTGATCGCGTTGGGGCCGATCTGGAAGACGCCGGTCGTCGCCACCGTGTCGGGGCTGCCCGATTCCTTCGCCGCCTTTTCCGCCGCCAGGGCGATTTCCGCCCCGGCCAGGAGCGCGTCGTGCCGCCCGGGCATGAGGACGGCCCCGGCGTGGCCGCCTTCCCCCGTCAGCCGGTAGCGGAAGGCGGCGGGCGCGGCGATCTTCTCCACCACCGCCAGGTCGAGGCCCTCTTTTTCCAGGATCGGGCCCTGCTCGATGTGGAGTTCCACGAAGGCGTGGTAGCACCCGCGCGGCAGGGCGGCGGAGGCCAGCGGCGCGGCGGCCCAGGAATAGCCGGCGGCGGCCAGCCCCTCCCGCCATTGGGCCAGGGTGACTCCGCCGGAGTCGCGCAGGGCGGCGGCCTTTTCCGGGGAGAGCGCGCCGGAAAGCATCCGGCTGCCCAGGCAGCCCAGGCCGAAGCGGGTCGGCTCCTCGGCGGCGAAGACAACCAGCTCGATCGCGCGGCGCGGCGCGAAGCCGGAGGCGCGCAGCGCGCGGAAGGCCTCCAGCGCGCCCAGGACGCCCACGACGCCGTCGTAGCGGCCCGCGTTCGGGATCGCGTCGATGTGGGAGCCGGTGGCCACGGCGGGCAGGCCGGGCTCCGTCCCCTCCCAGTGGGCGAAGGTGTTGCCCACCGCGTCGGTCCGCAGCTCCAGCCCCAGCGCGCGGCAGCGGCCCGCCAGCCAGGCGCGGGCGGCCAGGTCCTTTTCGGAATAGAGGACGCGCGTCACCACGGGGGCGGGCGCCTCGGAAATGGCGGCCAGCTCGTCGATTTCCGCCTGGAGGCGGGCGGCGTCGAGGGAGAGGGCCGGGGCCGGGCTCACAGCAGGGGGCGGTTGACGTCCTTGTAGTAGAGGTAGGCGGCGGGCTCGTCCCCCATCGCCACGAACCATTGCGGGCAGTGGGGGGCCATCCAGATCACGTCCCCGGCGGTCACCGGGTACCATTCCTCTTCCAGCCGGTAGATCCCCTGGCCGCGCAACATGAGGAGTCCGTGCTCCATCACGTGCGTTTCGACGAAGGGGAGGGTGGCTCCCGGCTGGTAGGTGAAGACGTTCACCGCCATGTCCCACGCGGGGGCGTCCGGGAGGAGGACTTGGAGGAGGGCTTTGGGATTGCCCAGGAAGGGCTGGCCCTCCACGTCGGCGCCGCGGCCGAAGAGGGAGGCGGGCGGCGCCTCGTCCTTCTGCGGCACGAATTCCTTGGCGAAGACGGCGACGACGGCCGGGTCCTCCCCCGCGCGGAGGGAGCCCGCGTCGGCCGGTGAAAGGTAGAGGTATTCGCCGGGGCTCAGCGCGCGGTCCTCCGCCCGGGCCCTGGCGACGACCTTGCCCTGAAGCACGTAGAAGAAGTGCTGGCTGCCGCGGGAGGAAAAGTTGGCCGTGCCGCCTGCCTCGATGTGGAGCGTGTATTGGGCGAAGCCGGCCCCCAGCGCGGGCGTGATGTGGGCGACGGCGCGGACCTTTTCCATGCCCGGCAGGACGCTGGCGACGTGGCCGTCCGGGGTGATGAGGGCGTGCCGCCCGGCGACGCGGGTGCGGGTGGAACCGAAGAGGGGGGTGCTCATGATAAGGGGGTGGGGCGCAGGAGCTGCGCGGTGAAGGAGGCGGGCGTCGGCGCGGGGTGGACGGAGACGCCCCGGCAGAAGGTTTCGACGACTTGAAGTCCCGACACGACGCCAACGTAAGGCGATTGCCGGTGGCGGTAAAGCAATTCGGACGCCTCGATCCGGCGCTCCTCCGGGCGGAGCACCGTCACGTCGGCGCGGAAGCCCGGCTCCAGGCGGCCCATCTCCGCCAGGCGGAAGCGGCGGGCGACATTCTCCGTAAGGAGCGGCACGGTCTCCGCCAGGGAGAGCCCCCGGTCGAGCGCGGCCTGGAGGAAGAGGGGCGCGGCGTGCTGGCAGCCGGAGATGCCGCCCCAGACGGCGAAGAAGTCGGCGTCCCGCTTCATCTCCGGCGGGGCGGGGGAATGGTCGGAGCCGACAGTCAGGATCTTCCCCTCCGCCAGGCCCTGCCAGAGCCGGTCCCGCTCCGCCGCCGCGCGCAGGGGCGGGGCACATTTGGCGACGGGGCCCTTTTCCGCCATGTCCTCCTCCGTGAGGAGGAGGTAGTGCGGGCAGGTTTCCGCCGTGGCCCCGCCGCGCAGGGCGGCGTCGAGGCCCGCCGCCGTGCTGACGTGGACGATGTGGAGGGAGCAGCCCGTTTCCCGCGCCAGGGAGCAGGCCATCTCGATGGCGGCCACCTCCGCCTCCGGGGGGCGGGAGGCCAGGTAGTCCCGCACGCCGGTCTTTCCGGCGGCGCGGGCGGCCTCCGCCAGGCGGCGGGTCGTTGCCTCGTCCTCCGCGTGGACGGCCACGGGCAGCCCCAGCTCCGCCGCGCGGGCCATCCCTTCCCGCAGCGTCGCCGCGTCGGCGGCGGGGAACTCCGGCAGGCCGCTGTCGGAAAGGAAGGCCTTGAAGCCGATCGCGCCGCGCGCGGCCAGTTCCGGCAGCGCCTTCAGGTTCAGCGGGGTCAGGCCGCCCCAGAGCGCCGCGTCGAGCCGGGAGGAGCGGGCCAGGGCGGCGGCCTTCGCGTCGAACGCGGCGCCGTCCAGGACGGGCGGCGTGCTGTTGAGCGGCATGTCGAAGAAGGCGCTCCCGCCCCCGGCGGCCAGGGCGGCGCTGCCGGTGGCCAGGCCCTCCCACTCGGCCCGGCCCGGCTCGTTGAAATGGACGTGGGCGTCGATGAATCCGGGGAGGACGTATGCTCCACCGGCGTCGACGATCCGCGCGGCGGGGAGGTCCAGGGAAGGGGCCACGGCCACGATCCGCCCCGCGCGCCAGGCGACGTCGGCCACGGAGCCGTCGGCCAGCGTGCCGCCGCGCAGGAGGACGTCGCACGGCCCGTTCACTTCGCGAAATCCTCCAGGAAGCGGGCCAGGGCGCGCGCGGCGGCGGCCAGGTCGTCCGGCGCGGCGTATTCGTCCGGATGGTGGGAAAGGCCGTCCCGGCAGCGGATGAAGAGCATGCCCACGGGAGCGATGCGGGAGAGGATGACGCCGTCGTGCCCGGCCCCGCTCACCAGCCGGGGCGGCTCGTGGGCGGCCTTCGCCAGCTTGGAAAGGAGCGCGGCGTCGCAGTCCACCTCCTCCTGGACGAGGAGCGTCCGCACGCGCGCGGTGACGCCCCGCTCCTGCGCGCTGTGGGCGGCGCGCTCTTCCAGCAGTTCCCGGGCGTGGGTGACGGCCCAGGTTTCCGCGTGGCGGAGGTCGACGGAGAGGACCACCTCCCCCGGGATGACGTTGCCCGCGTTGGGGGAGACGTGGACGCGGCCGACGGTGGCCACGAGGCCCTCCGTGTGCCGCCCCAGGTCCTCCACGGCCAGGATGAAGGCGGCGGCGGCGCACAGGGCGTCCTGGCGTCCGGCCATCGGCGTCGTCCCGGCGTGCCCGGCCACGCCGGTGAAGACCGCTTCCAGCCGGACCTGCGCGGCGATGTGGGTGACGACGCCCAGAGGCGCTTCCCGCCGTTCCAGGACGGGGCCCTGCTCGATGTGGGCCTCCACGTAGCCCAATAGGCGCTTGGCCACGTAGAGGGAGACCGGCGGTTCGGCCAGGTCGGAGGCCTGGGCCAGGGTGATCCCGTCGCGGTCGCGCAGGAGGAGGTCTTCCGGCTCCAGCTGGCCGGTCACCGCCTTGCTCCCCAGGTAGGGCGTGCCGAAGCGGACGCCCTCCTCGTCGGCGAAGGCCAGCACGTCGACGTCGAAGGGAAGGATGACGCCCCGTTCCCGCAGGTCCTCCAGCGCGGCCAGCGCGGTGACGATCCCCGCCGGGCCGTCATAGCCGCCGCCGTTGCGGACGGTGTCCAGGTGGGAGCCCAGCAGCAGGGTTCCCGCCTCCGGCGTGGCGCCCGGCAGGTGGCCGATGACGCTGCCCAAGGCGTCGATCCGCGCTTCCAGCCCGGCATCGGTCATCCAGCCGTAGACCAGGCGGGCGGCCTCCGCCATGGCGGGGGAAAGGAGGGTGCGGGTGATCCGGCCCGGCTCGTCGGTGACGGTGGCCAGCTTCGCGATCCGCGCGGCGAGCTTTGCTTCCATATAATATAGTAAAAGGGTCAGCTTCCCCGGTAGGTCGTGTAGGCCCAGGGGGAGGCCAGGAGCGGCACGTGGTAGGAGCCGCCCGCCTCCATGGCGAAGCGGACCGGCACCTCGTCCAGGAAGGGGGAGGGGACGCCGAGGCTTTGGAAATAGGCGCCGAGGTGGAAGAGCAGCTCGTAGCTCCCGGCCTGGACGGCCTCGCCGGAGAGGAGCGGGGCGTCGGTCCGGCCGTCCGCGTTCGTCGCCGCCGTTTGGAGGAGCGTCCGCGCGCCGCCGGATTCCAGGCGGAAAAGCTCGATCGTGAGGCCCGCCGCGGGGCGGCCGTGGCAGGTGTCCAGGACGTGGGTGGAGAGTTTGCTCATGCGGAAAAGATCTGTTCCAGGCGCAGGGTGGCGATTTTTTCGATTTCGGCCAGCGCCGTGTCGAACTCCGTTTGGGGATCATTCTCCAGCCGCCGCGCGAAGGCGGAGAGGATGGCGGCCTTGTCGTTGAGCCGCGCGCAGATGACGAAGGGAAAGCCGAACTTCTCCCGGTAGCGCGCGTTGCCCGCCTCGAAGCGGGCCAGCTCCTCCTCGGATAGCCGGTCCAGGCCCGCACCGGCCTGCTCCGCGCGGGAGGCGGCGGTCAGCTTGTTCTCCCGCGCCAGCCGCCCGGCCAGGTCGGGGTGGGCGCGGATGAGGGTCAGCTTCTTTTCCCGGCCGCTTTCCCGCAGCACGGCGACGAGTTTTTCGCGCAGGTCGGCGGGGGAGGAAAAGGGCCGCCGCTCCCACGCGGCGGCGGCGATCCAGGGCGACTCTTCAAAGACGGGACCGAAAATCGCCACGAAATCGTCACATGAAAAATCGTTCAAAGAAGGGGGGGTCACGACGCCAGCCAGATAAACACGTCCCATGCCAAGAGAAAAATATCTCTATTTATGACAAAATATCTTAGGCGTACTTGACCCAAATAGCCGAATAATTAATATTGGCAGACTTCATCGTTTTGGAGGATGGCTCGGGCGGGCCGCTTCTAAGGGGGTGAAAATGAACGGAGTTAAGATGTCTTCGAGCTACTGCGAACAGGGCCATTCCCGCAAGGCGCGTGCGGCAGAAGAGAACCTTAACGTTTCCGTTCCGGCGCTGACTATCTAAGTCTTTGCCTAGAAAGGTATTATGGCAGAAGTCCAGGGTAAGAAGGTGACCCCCACCACCTTAGAGGCGCTCCGTCCCCACTTCGACGCGGAGCACTTCCCCCAGTTCAACCGCGACACCTTGGAGAAGCGCGTTGTCGCCCTCGGCGGGTCCAGCGTCCTTTTCCGCGGACTCTTCGTCCCGGAAGTGGAGGCCCTCAACAACAAGGGCATCACCAACCTGGCCATCGTCTCCGTCTCCTGCGGCACCGAGGCCAGCAGCCGCGCCAAGGCGGACAGCTTCCGCGAGCAGGGCGGCCTCTACACCCTTCACGAGCATGACGGCACCGTCGACCGCTTCCGCCTGATCGGCTCCATCACCGATTCCATCTTCGCCACGGACGAGCCGGCGAAGGTCTACAACCAGATCGCCGACCCGCGCACCCAGGTGGTCACCATGACCATCACCTCCCGCGGCTACAACTTCAAGGGCGTGGGCAGCGAGCTGGACCTCGACAATCCCTCCGTCCGCCAGGACATCGAGAACCCGACGACCCCCGTCACCGCCCTCGGCTACGTGCTGCAGGGCCTGGCCCTGCGCCAGCAGGCCGGGCAGGAGCCGCCCATCATCCTGCCCCTGGAAAACGTCTCCGACAGCGGCAAGGTCATCAAGCAGGCCCTCCTCACCATGGCCCAGGAGCGCGACAAGCTCCACGGCACCCACCTGGCCGAGTACGTCCAGGACCAGGTCCACGTCCCGCAGACCATGGTCGACAAGATCTGTCCCGCCCTCAAGGACCAGACCCTGGAGGCCGAGCGCGCCAACCTGGCCGCCCACGGCGTCCACGACGCGCTGCCCGTCACCGGCGAGCCCTTCGGCAAGCTGGTCATCGCCGACACCGACCCGCGCATCTTCGACATCCTCCCCTTCCAGAAGCTGCCGGAGAGCAACGTCGCCGTCGCCTCGAAGGAGGAGATGCACGCCTACGAAGTCGGCAAGCTGCGCATGCTCAACGGCGGCCATCGCGCCATCGGCATCCTGGGCCTTTCCGCCGGGGAAAAGATCGTCCATGAGACGATCGCCAAGTCCGCCATCCGCGACTTCATCCACGGCATGAGCCGGGAGACCCAGCAGACCCTCCCGGAGCATGCCGACATGCACAAGACCTTCAGCCCGGCCACCGTCATCAGCCGCTTCTCCAACTCCTCCATCCAGGACGACCTAGGCCGCCTGGTCGACAACTCCTCCGGCAAGCTGCTGGACCGGATCGTCCGCCCCATCCAGCACCTGCGGGAAAATGGCCAGAACGCGCCGCACCTCACCTTCGTCATGGCCGCCTGGTTCAACCTCCTGCGCGGCGAGAACGACCACGGCCACCCCACCGCCTTCAAGGACGACAACGCCGCCAAGCTCGGCTTCGTCCAGGCGGCGAAGGAAGTCCACGCCGCCTGGCACGAGGCCAAGAAGGCCGATCCCGCCGCCCAGGCCGACCTCACCCCCCTCCTCAAGCTGAAGGACATGCAGGTCCTCCTGGGACCCCTGGCGCAGGACGAGCAATTCCTGGGCGACATTAGCCGCCAGATGACCTCCGTTTGGAAGATCAACGAGCAGCGCCCCGGCCGCGGCACCCTGGAAACCCTCCAGGCCGTCGCCCAGGAGGTCCAGCCCCGGCGGGACGCCCTCCACGCCATCGAGCGGACCTTCTCCAAGGACCCAGTTCAGCGTTGTCCTCTGCCCGATTTGGTGGTTCAGTCCGAGACGCCCGCGAAGGACCGTTATCTCCGATAGATAGCGCTCTTTCCCGCGGCGTCCCATCCACATGACCATGGCCACCCTGTCCGAAGAAAAGCCGTCCACCACGGCCTCCCCCCTCAACGCCGCGCTGCTTTCCCAGCTGCCCGCCACCGTCGCCGTCCCGCGCTACGACCGCTCCCGCGTCGTCCCGCGCATCGTCCACATCGGCCTCGGCGGCTTCCACCGCGCCCACCAGGCCGTCTACCTGGACGACCTCCTCAACCAGGGCGCGACCGATTGGGGCATCTGCGGCCTCGGCGTCCTGGAACAGGACCAGGCCATGCGCCAGGCCCTGGCCTCCCAGGACTTCCTCTACACCTTGGTCGAGCGCAGCCCGCAGGCCGACCAGGCCCGCGTCATCGGCTCCATCCGGGACATGATGCTCGGCTTCCAGGACCAGGAAAAAACCCTGGCCCGCCTCGCCGGCCCGGAGACGGCCATCATCAGCCTCACCGTCACGGAAAAAGGCTACTTCCACGATCCCGCCACCGGCCGCCTCAACGACAAGCACCCCGCCATCGTCAACGACCTGGCCGCCGGGGCCAAGCTGCAGACCGCCATCGGCTTCATCGTCGAGTCCCTCCAGCGCCGCTTCGCCGGGGACAAGACCCCCGTCACCATCCTTTCCTGCGACAACCTCCTGGGCAACGGCGACGTGGCCAAGGACGTCATCCTCTCCTTCGCCACCCTCAAGTATCCGAAGCTCGCCGCCTGGATCGAGGAATCGATCGCCTTCCCCAACACCATGGTCGACCGGATCACCCCCGTCACCACGCCGAAGGAAAAGGCCATGGTCGCCGAGAAATACGGCATCCAGGACCAGTGGCCCATCGTCTCCGAGTCCTTCCGCCAGTGGATCGTGGAAGACCACTTCGCCGCCGGCCGCCCCGCGTGGGAAAAGGCGGGCGCCGAGCTGTTGGACGACGTGAAGCCCTACGAGCACATGAAGGTCCGCCTCCTCAACGGCGGCCACTCCGCCCTGGCCTACCTGGGCTACCTGCTCGGCCACCGCCTCGTCGACCGGGCGACCAACGACCCCCTCATCACCCGCTTCCTCCAGCGCCTCATGGATGAGGAAGTCACCCCCACCCTCCTGCCCCTGCCGCGCGTCGACCTGGCGGAGTACAAGGCCACCCTCATCGCCCGCTTCGGCAACCCCAGCATCCAGGACCAAGTCCAGCGCCTGGCCATGGACGGCTCCCAAAAGCTGCCGAACAACCTCATCGCCTGCGTCCGGGACCAGGTGAAGGCCGGCCGCCCCGTCCGCCTCCTGGCCCTGGCCCTGGCGGGCTGGATCCGCTACCTGCGCGGCACCGACGAGCAGGGCGCCCCCATCGAAATCACCGACCCCATCGCCTCCCAGCTGGTTTCCGCCGCCCAGAGCGCCGATCCGGCACGTGCCGTGCTTGGAATAAAACAGGTGTTCGGCGACGACCTGCCCCAGGCCCAGCCCTTCGTGCGGGAACTCGCCGCCGCCCTCGACAGCCTCAACCAACGCGGCACCCAAGCGACCCTTTCCCACTATTTGAGCTAATCCCCCATGAAGCCCCAGGCCTTCCTCTTCGATTGTGACGGCACGACCGTCCAGAGCGAATCCCTCGCCATGAAAGTGGCGCTGGACACCGCCTACGGGCACTTCGGCAAGGACTACGACCCCACCCTCATCTCCTTCCTCTCCGGCAAATCCTTCCGCCAGATCTGCGACGCGGTGGAGGAAAACGTCGGGGAAAAGATCCCCGCCGCCGCCTACCCCGCCCTGGACAAGAAGCAGCTGCACGACACCATCGCCGTCCTGGCGGCGGACGTCACCCCCGTCCCCGGCATCGTCCCCCAGCTCCAGCGCCTCCAGACGGAGGGGAAACCCTGCGCCATCGTCACCAGCAGCCCCCTGGAGCGCGTCGAGCCCTGCATCGACCGCGTCCAGGACGACGGCAAGACCCTGCGCCCCTATTTCCCCCAGGTCTTCAGCGCGGAAGACCCCAAGATCTTCCCCGAGGGCCCGCGCAACAAGCCCGATCCCAGCATCTACCTCCACGCCGCCAAGACCCTGGGCGTCGAGCCCGGCCAAAGCCTCGCCTTTGAGGACAGCCTCTCCGGCGTCCGTTCCGCCGTCCGCGCCGGCATCCCCGTCGTCGCCATCGTCGGCGCCGACCACATCACCGACAAGGAAGCCCGCGCCGGCCAGCTCCGCGCCGCCGCCGCCCAGCCGGGAGAGGGGTTCCAAGGCGTTCCCGACATCATCGTCATGCACCACTGGGACGAGCTGCCCGCCGTCGAGTCCGCCCTGGCCCGTTCCGCCAGCTACCAGGACGCCGTCCAGCTCTATAACCTGGAAAACAGCCGGGAAAAAAGCGCCCCCTCCAAAAGCGCCGTGCCGGAAGCCGCCTACCAGCGCGCCCCCGTCGCCCAATCTTTGACCGCCGCGGACCTCCATCGCGCCGCCGCCCGCACGCAGTGAAAAAGATCCTTTGCTTCGGCGAGCTCCTCTGGGACTGCCTCCCCACCGGCCGCCATCCCGGCGGCGCCCCCGTCAACGTCGCCTACCATCTGGCCCAGAACGGCATCGAGCCCTTCGTCGCCACCGCCGTCGGCGAGGACGAGCTGGGCCGCGAGATCCTGGCCTACCTCGAAGGGCAGGGAATCAGCACCCGCTTCATCGTCCGCCACACCGATTGGCCCACCGGCACCGTCCAGGCCACCATCAACGAGCAGGGCAACGCCAGCTACGACATCAAAACCGGCGTCGCCTGGGACCACATCGTCCCCCCGGCGGAGCTCAAGGCCCTGGCCCCCAGCCTGGACGGCATCGTCTTCGGATCCCTGGCCCAGCGCTCCCCGCAGAACCTGGCGGAGATCCTGGAACTGCTCCACGTCTTCCAAAAGGATTCGTCCAAGCTCCGCATCTTCGACGTCAATCTCCGCCCTCCCTTCGACACCGTGGAAACCGTCTGGAAGCTGGCCAAGGAAGCCAACGTCATCAAACTCAACCACGAGGAAGCCGCCCGCCTCACCGGCATCTCCCTGGCGGACGGGACCCTCGACACCGTCGCCATCCGGCTGGCCCGCGCCCTGGAAAAGGAAACCGGCTGCCACACCATCTGCATCACCGCCGCCGAGCGCGGCGCGGGCCTCCTCATCAAGGGGGAGTGGTACTTCGAGCGAGGCCGAAAGGTCCAGGTCGCCGACACCGTCGGCGCGGGCGATTCCTTCCTGGCGCGGCTCACGCGCGGCCTCCTTTCCGGCACGGAGCATCCCCGGGACACCCTGGCGGCGGCCTGCCGGACGGGGGAATGGGTGGCCAGCCAGAAGGGGGCCATGCCCAGCTACGCCGTCTTCCACGCCGCGCAGGCGCTGGCGGTTTAGTTTAAGGCTTGCCCCGGCGGGGGCCCTTCCGTAAATTCCATCCTCTTCCCACGCGGTCGTGGCGAAATGGCAGACGCGCTAGATTCAGGTTCTAGTGGAGCAATCCATGGAGGTTCAAGTCCTCTCGACCGCACGCTTCCTTTGCTAGCCGGGTTTCCCACGCCCTAAAGCCGATGCTCCATCTTTTCTCTCTCGGGATTCTCGCCATCCCGTACCTGCTTTGGGGAGGAATGCTTTTCGTGGGCTGGCGCAAGGCCCGTCCGGGCAGTGCGAATAGGTGGCTTCTCGGCCGTTATCCCGTTTTGGTGGGGGGCTTTGCGGGGGTCGCTTTGGGCGTTTACGGAGTGATGGGGATTCTTTCCTCCCATTCTTCGACCGCGGTCGTCGGCTTCTTTTTCATTCCGTTCTGGATGATCGGGGTAGGGCTCTTGGGCTGGCTTCTCACCCTCCTTGTTAATGGCGCGATTCATCTGACGGGCAAAGGCGGGGGAAACCCAGTGCGCACAGGAGCGGTCGGGGCACTCCTGACGTTGGGAGTTCTTGGATGGGGAGCCTTCCTTTATTTCGGCCATCTTGCGCGAGAGGGAAAAGCGGCATCCCAGGCCGCCCTGGCGGTTGCCGCTTCTCCTGCCTTGAAGGCATCGGACGTTCCCTCCCTCCTGGGGCTAGCCCGGGACACGCGGGATTTGGACATTCTCCTGGCATTGGCCTCCAACCCCGCCATGCCGGCCGAGGGGACGACGAACATTTATATGTACGCGGCAAAGGCCCCGGACAGTGATCCAAGAAAAATCCGCATCATGCGGGCGTTGGCGCGCAATCCACGCCTGCCCGTTTATTACCTTCAGCTGCTGGCCAGGGATGATGATTGGATCGTGCGGAAAGAGGCTTTGAACACGCTTGGCCAAGGCCTTGCCCCTTAACTTCTCGAACGTTACGCTTTCGCCTGGAATGAACCGCTAGGCCGCGGAGTAGTCCATGGCCTCCAAATCGGCCAGGAGGCCAGGGCCCGTCGGATTCCAGCCCAGCTTTTGCCGCGTCTTCTCGCTGGAGCCTTGCAGGTCGCCGCCGGCAAATCCGCCCAGCCATCCGAAGTGGGCCTTGGCTTCCTCCTGGGAGAGGGAAACGGCGGGGATCTTGAGGCCGCGCCCGATTGCCTCGGCGATTGCCCGCAGGGGAACGCCGACCTCGCCCACCGCGTGCCATGCCGCGCCGGGCTCTCCTTTTTCCAGGACCAGCCGGTACAGGCGCGCGACATCGGCGACGTGCGCGGCCGCCCAGCGGTTGGTTCCCTCTCCCACGTAGGCGGAGACGCCTTTCTCCCGGGCCAGGGCGATGAGATAGCTGACCAGCCCTTGTTTGACGGGATCGTGGACCTGCGGCAACCGCATGACGGAGGCGGCCACGCCCCGCAGGGCCAAGGCGGTCTGCTCCGAGACGCGCGGGAAGGGGAAATGGGGAGGAACCGCATGGTCTTCCGTCGCCACCTCTCCCGGCGCGGCCAGGCCCGCCAGGCCGGAGGCGACGATGAGGGGCCGCGCGGAGCCGGCCAGCGCCGCGCCCAGGGCCTCGATGGCGCGCTGGTCGATCCGGCAGTTTTCCTGGAACTTGGAAAAGTCGTGGATGAAGCCCAGATGGATGACGGCGTCGGCCTCCGCGGCGCCCCTTTTCAGGCTATCCAGGTCTTCCAGCGAGCCGGGATGCGCCTGCGCTCCCGCGTCGGCCAGGGCCCGGATGCCTGCCTCGGAGCGGGCCATGCCCAGCACGCGGTGGCCGGCAGCTAGCAGTTCTTTGATGACGGCGGAGCCGATGAAGCCGGTGGCTCCGGTAACGAAAACACGCATGGATATCTCCTGTTTGGGGGTTGAGAGAGGAATATCTTTAAGGCAAAATTATCCCCGTAAAAGTAGTGACAATATACTGGTATAATTCTTAACAGTTTTCCGCCCATGCCCTCAGAAAACCGCCTCGGCGATTATCTCAAAGCCCGCCGCACGAAGCTCGACGCCGCCGCCATGAGCTTTCCCCTGGGGCGGCGCAGGACGCCCGGGTTGAGGCGGGAGGAGGTGGCCCACCGCGCCCACATCAGCGCCACCTGGTATACGTGGCTGGAGCAGGGGCGCGGGGGCGCCCCTTCGGCCGATGTCCTCGACCGGCTTTCCCGTGCGCTGATGCTGACGGAGGTGGAGCGGGAGCATCTTTTCCTCCTGGCCCTGGGCCGGGCGCCGGAGGTGCGTTACCGGGAGGTCGGCGTCTCCGCCCGCCTCCAGCGGGTGCTCGACGCCATGGAGGGAGTTCCCGCCATCGTGCGGACGGCCACCTGGGAGGTGGTCGCGTGGAACCGGGCGGCCCGGGCGGCCCTGACCGATTACGAGAAGCTGCCTCCCGGCGGAAGAAACATCCTGCGCCGGATCTTTTGCCACACGCCGACGCGCGCCGCGCAGCGGGATTGGAAGGAAGTCGCCCGCTTCACGGTGGCGACATTCCGCGTGGAGGTGGAGCGGGCCGGGGCGGCGGAAGAGGTGCAGGCGCTGGTCCAGGAACTGCGCCGCGCCAGCGCCGAGTTCGACGCGCTATGGCGCGAGCACGACCTCTCCACCCCGTGCGAGGGGGTCAAGCGGCTCAAGCATCCGGTGGCGGGGATGCTGACGCTGGAGCCGTCCACCTTCGCCGTCGACGGGCGGCCCGATCTGAGCCTGGTTGTTTTCAATCCGGCCACGCCGCGGGACGCGGAACGGATCCGCAAGCTGGCCAGGGACCTCAAGCGGAGCCGCTAGGCGCCCAGCTCCTGCGCGAATTCGACCAGGTTGCCGTCTAGGTCGAAGATGTGGACGTAGCGGATGCCCAGGGCGGGCAGATGGCCCGGCTCGCAGGCGAAGCGGGCGCCCTTGGCTTGGAGGGCGGCGATCGTCGCGTCCAGGTCGGCGACTTGGAAGGCGTAGTGGGCGTAGCCGCGCGTCTTCATCTGCGCGTCGGGCTCCTGCCAGGCCAGGGGAGAGGCCTCCGATCCGTAGAGCTCGATGAGTTCCAGTCGGAAGCCGTCCCTTTGAAGCAGCGCCGCGCGCAGGTGGGGAAGCTCCAGCCGCCGCGCGGCTTGGGCCTGGAAGCCGAGCATCTCCCCGTACCAGCCGGCGGCGGCGTCCAGGTTGGAGACGGAGAGGGCGGCGTGGTGGTGGCGGGGCGGGCCGCCGAAGACGTCTGGGCTCATGCCGCCATTGCAGGCGCAGGCGGGCCGCCCGGCCAGCCGAAAACGCGGGGTGCCATTCCCGCCGCTCCTCCCGTCAAGGACGGCCTGGCGCGGGGCGGGCTAGCGTCGGCGGCAACGGATGAAAAAGACGCTCCTTCTCCCCCTCTTCCTGCTGGCGGTCCTGCCGGTTTCCGCGCAGCAGCTGATCAATAACCCCACCTTCCAGGGCGCGGCCCAGAACGACCTGGACATGGGCGGCCACGCGGTGACCAACGCGGCGGCCGATCCACGCGTGCCGCTCCTGGCGGCGGCGAACACCTTCACTCTGCCGCAGACGATTTCCGTTTCCCAGACGAACCTGGCTCCGGTCCTTCTCCTGCGCTCCACGCTGTCCGCGCCGGGGGCGGCGGACCTTTCTCCTGGGGCGCTGACCCTGACCTCCTCCTCCCTCACGAACGCGGCGGGGGGCCTCGACCTGGCGCTCGACTTTAAGAACGCGGCCGCGCCGGCGAACAGCCGCGTCTGGCGGCTGACCTCGCCGAACGACGGGAGCAAATCTTTCTTCTTCTCCCTCATGAACGATGCCCTGAGCGGAAGCGCCGCGTTCCTGGGCTTCCTGCGGGATGGGCTGTCCCCGGTGGCGTTGGCGGTGAATTCCCGCGTGGTGGTGGGGGGCGCGCTGACGGATGACGACGGGGGCACGGCCCTGCAGGTGCGCGGCAAGGCGCGCCTGGCCAATCTGCTTACCATTTCCCCCGACGCGGGCAGCACCAACGGGATCGTGATCGGCTCGAGCGATTCGACCGATTGGTCGATCCGGCGTTCGGGGGATGACCTGCGTATTTCTGTGGATGGAAGCGCCGTGGGGGGCGCGCTCCATTTGCAGGGTGGGTATGACAATAATGACCTGGTGGTGCAGGAGGAGAGCCTCGACTACGTGGGCAATCCGTATTCCTGCTACTTCAACGTGCATTCCGCGGGCTATGGGGCGGGAATCGGCCTGGGCGGGGATAGCGGTTACGAGTCGGCCTATTACCTGAACAAAGGCCCCTATAACCGCTGGTCCATGGGCAAGTCGAGCGATGCGGAGACGGGCTCCAGCGCGGGAGGCAACTTCTTCCTGCGGAGCTATGACGACACCGGCTTGACCACGACCAACGTGTTGACGGTTTCCCGGGCGACGGGGGCGGCGGCCTTCTCCGGGGCGGTGAGCGCCGCCTCCTTCAGCGGCAGCGGCGCGGGGCTTTCCTCCCACACGGTTCCGCTTTCCTCCCTGGCCGCGGGAAGCGCGACCAATGGGCAGGTCCTGGCATTCAACGGCAGCTCCTGGGCTCCCGGGGCGGGCGCGGCGATCGCCTCGACGGGGGCGCTGCTGAAGGGCAACGGCAGCGGGGGCGCCGTGGCCGCCACGGCGGGGAGCGACTATCCCGGCCTGGGCACGGCCAATACCTTCACC
The DNA here is from genome assembly GCA_028283855.1 of Verrucomicrobium sp. Classification (NCBI taxonomy): domain Bacteria; kingdom Pseudomonadati; phylum Verrucomicrobiota; class Verrucomicrobiia; order Verrucomicrobiales; family Verrucomicrobiaceae; genus Verrucomicrobium; species Verrucomicrobium sp. Next base: position 62,029 of record JAPWJX010000004.1, read on the forward strand.
ACGAATCAAACGGTGACCGGCACGGTGACGGCGACGTCTTTCAGCGGCAGTGGCGCGGGCCTCACGAGCATCCCTTCCGCAGCTGTGCTGGGAGCGACCGGCGGGTCGAGTGCGGCTGCGGGATGTATTGGGGAATATGTGAGCAGTTCCGGGACGGTATCCCTAACCTCCGCGGTCACGGCGAATGTGACGAGCGTGACGCTGACTCCGGGCGACTGGGAGGTGATGGGAAACGTGGAATTCACATTTACCGGCACGGTCACCTCCCTTACGGCCGGGATTTATACGACATCCTCTGGCTTTCCGGCCTATTCCTCCCCGGGTTTCGTTAGCCACCAAGCCATTTCAATCGCCAATTCCTTTTGGTCGTTTCCCACGGGCTTGACCCGGTTCCTGGTAACTACGAACACCGTTGTTTATCTGAATGTGGCGGACAGTTTTTCCTCGGGCACCTCGACAGCCTACGGAACCATCCAGGCTCGCCGCATGCGCTAGATCAGGAGAAGCCATGTTCTCTACGGGTGAGCCGTCTTACATGAATATATAATTGATGGTTAATGGGTTGCGTGTTTGGCGGGGAGGGGAGGGCGGTTCTTTGCTATAGTGGCCCTTCTCTTTTTATGGAAGCCAAGCCCGCTCCGCTGGACCTGACGGTCCGCGTTGGCTGCGACTTCGTCTATGAGACGACGCAGCCCACCCCCATTCTCCTGGTCCTCAAGCCGCGCATCGCGGAGAACCAGGTCATTCAGGAGGAAAAACTCTCCTTCGGCCCCGGCCTGCCGCCGCACGAGTTTGAGGACATCTGCGGCAATATCACCTACCGCTGCGTGCTGGCGCCGGGGCGCAACGAGATCCGGCACGACGCGATCGTGGCCGTCTCCTCCCAGCCGGAGAACCTGGAGGTGGACGACCACCCGGTGCCGGTGGAGCAGCTGCCGCCGGAGCTGCTGCGCTACACGCTGCCCAGCCGCTACTGCGATTCGGACAAGCTGCTCGACTTTGCCTGGAGCCAGTTTGGCGGCGTGCCGCACGGCCTCCGGCGCGTGCAGGCGATCTGCGACTGGGTGCACGAGAATATCGAATACCGCTTCGGCTCCGGCCGGGCGGACATCTCCGCCTCCGAGGTCATTCACCGCGGCTACGGCGTCTGCCGGGACTTCGCCCATTGCGGCATCGCGCTCTGCCGGGCTTTCAACATGCCCGCGCGCTACGTCACCGGCCACTTGCCGGACATCGGCTACATCGACCCCGGCGTGCCGATGGACTTTCACGCGTACATGGAGGTCTACCTGGGGCAGCGGTGGTACACTTTCGATCCCCGTTACAACGTGCCGCGCATCGGCCGGGTGAAGGTGGCGCACGGCCTCGACGCGGTCGACGGCGCTTTCTCCACCATCTACGGCCAGGCTAAGCTGACTTACTTCGAGGTGTGGGCCTACCAGGTCCGCTCCGGGGAGGTTTCCATCGGCGACCCGATCGACCTTTCCCGCCGCCTGGACGGGACGGTCGAGGTCCGTTACGCCTGACCGGCGTTCTTGCCTTCCTCTTCCAAAAGGCCCGCCCATTCCCGACGCAGGGTGGCCTGGGCCAGGTCGAGCCGCTCGAGCCGGGCCGGGTCCTGCGCGTAGATGAAGCGCGGGGGCGGCGCCAGGAGGCGGCGGTGGAAGCCGGTGCCCTCCAGGTTGCGGAACTGGTCCCAGGATGCCGGGGCGTCGCTGCAGAGGAGGCCGGTGGTTTCCACCGGCGCGGGGAGGTCGTCCCGGGTGCGCGTGGGCACCTGGCGGAAAAAGGCCTCCATGCCCCGCAGATATTCGGCCTCCATCGGGGCCAGGAGGGCTTCCAGCGCCTCGGCCTCCGCCGCATAGTCCAGGAAGGGTTCCGCGCGGCCCAGGAGGGCCTGCGCCAGCGCGCGGGGTTCGGGCGGCATCTTGTCCCAGTGCTTGTTCTCCGGCTTGCCGCCGCCGAAGTGCCAGAGGCGGACCTCGGCGTCCCCGCGGTGGAGGACGCCGTTCTCCACGCGCCACTCGCCCGGATGTTCCCAGTAGGAAAGGTTGTAGAAGGCCTCTCCCTTCCCTTCCGGGATCCGGTGGTGGGGAAAGGTGGGCTCCATGCAGAGCTCCCGCAGGGAGAGTTGGTCCAGGAAGTTGCCCAGGATCGGCACGATTTGGGAATAGATGCGCTGCATCCAGGCGTGCCAGAAGGCCTCTCCCCGGGCGGCGAGGACGCCCGCGTTGAGGACCGGCTCGCCGAGGCCGTAGGAGGTCGTGTCGGCGGTGACGGTGAGGGGCGCGGGGGACTCCAGAAGGGCGGTGAGGGGGCCCAGCACCAGCACGTCAGCGTCCAGGTAAAGGAGGTGGGGGTGGAGTTTCGCCAGCGTCGCGCCGACGATGGAGCGCAGGGAGACGATCTCCCCCGCGTGGATGATCTCCCGCTGGCGGGTGAACCAGAGGTAGAGATTCTCGTCCAGGATGTAGAAGGGGATTTCCGGGTGGAAGAGCTTGAAGGTCGCCCGGCAGCGGCGCGCCTGTTCGACGGAGGCGTCGCCCACGGCGATGCAGAACGCGGCGGTTTCGGGAAGGGCGGCCATTGACGACATCGACACTTAAGCAAGCGCCCGCGCGGAGTACAAGCGCGCCGATTTTCATTGGGGAAGCCCGCCCCCTGCGGCAGCGTTCCGGGCATGGGAAAGGAAGTCGCCATCGTGGGCGGAGGCCCGGCCGGGCTGCGCGCCGCCGAGCTGGCCGCCGAGGCGGGCCGCGCGGTGACGCTCTTTGACCGGAAGGCTTCCGTGGGGCGCAAATTTCTCGTCGCCGGAGGCGGGGGGCTCAACCTGACCCACTCGGAGCCTCTGCCCGCCTTTGCCGCCCGCTACGGGGATCCCCGGTGGGCCTCCCTCCTGGCCGATTTTCCGCCGGAGGCCCTGCGTGCCTGGGCCGCGGGCTTGGGGGTCGAAACCTTCGTCGGCACCAGCGGCCGGGTTTTCCCGGTGGAGAAGAAGGCCGCCCCGCTTCTCCGCCGCTGGGTGGAACGGCTGCGGCGGCTGGGCGTCGCCTTTGCGCCGCACCACGCGTGGACCGGCTGGGAGCGGCTCCCCGATGGGCGGCTCCGCCTCCGTTTTCAAACCCGCACCGGTCCGGCGGAGCGGGAGGTGGACGCCGCCGTCCTGGCCCTTGGCGGGGCGTCCTGGCCGGAGACCGGCTCGGAAGGGGACTGGCCGCCCCTCCTGGAACGGGCGGGCGTCCCCGTCTCTCCCTGGCAGGCGGCCAACTGCGGCTGGCGCGTCGCCTGGCCGCCGGAGGTCCTGGTCCGCGCGGAGGGGAAGCCGCTGAAAAACGTCGCCCTTTCCGCCGGGGGGCGCCGGGTGGAGGGGGAATGCGTCGTCACCCGCTATGGGTTGGAAGGGGGCGCCCTCTATCCCCTGGGGCCCGCGCTGCGCGCCGCGCCGGAACTGGAGATCGACCTGAAGCCGGGCCTGTCGGCGGACGCCCTGGTCCGCAAGGCCGGGACGCCGCCCCGCGCGGCGGAGGGGCTGGCCCGCCTGCTGGCGGAAAAGTGGCGTCTGGGGCCCGCCGCCGCCGCGCTTTTCGAGCGGGGCGGTCCCTATCCCGACATCGCCTCGGCCGCGTCGGGGGTGAAGGCCGTCCGGGTCCGCCTGGAAGGGCCCCAGCCGATCGCCGAGGCGATTTCCTCCGCCGGAGGCGTCGCCTGGGAGGCCCTGGACGAAAACCTGATGCTGCGGGCCGCTCCCGGCCTCTTCGCGGCGGGGGAGATGATCGATTGGGAAGCGCCCACGGGGGGCTATCTCCTGCAGGGCTGCTTTGCCACCGCCGCCCGGGCGGCGCGGGGCCTTCTCTCTTATCTGGGCCCGGTTAACGAATCGGCTTGAACGGGGGGGATGGCCCCCGCCATTCTTCCAGGCCCATGGCAGGTTCCGCCCCGAAAATTTTCTCCGGCTCGGCCAACATCGATCTGGCCCAAAAGATCGCCGCCTACCTAAAGGTCCCCCTGGGGCAGGCCATGGTGACCGCCTTCCCGGACGGCGAGACCTTCGTGAAGGTCAACGAGAACATCCGCGGGTGCGACGTCTTCATCGTCCAGCCCACCTGCCCGCCGACCAACCATCACCTGATGGAGCTGCTCATCATGATCGACGCCATGCGCCGGGCCAGCGCGGCGCGCATCACGGCGGTCATCCCCTTCTACGGCTACGCCCGCCAGGACCGGAAGGATCAGCCCCGCGTCCCCATCACGGCCAAGCTGGTGGCCAACCTGCTGGTCGCCGCCGGGGCCAACCGCGTCCTGGCCATGGACCTGCACGCGCAGCAGATCCAGGGCTTCTTCGACATCCCCGTCGACCATCTCTACGCCGCGCCGATCCTCTACCGCTACCTGAAGGCGAAGAACCTGGACAACCTCGTCGTCGTCTCCCCCGACGTCGGCGGGATGAAGATGGCCACCGCCTACTCCCAGATGCTCGACGCGGGCCTGGCCATCGTGGTCAAGCGCCGCATCAACGCCACGGAGATCGAGGCCCAGTTCATCGTCGGCGAGGTGGCGGGGAAGGACGTCCTTTTGGTCGACGACATCACGGAGACGGCGGGCACCCTCGTCGCCGCCGCGCAGATCCTGAAGGAAGCCGGGGCCCGCCGCATCTTCGCCGGCGTCTCCCACGCCGTGCTGAACGACCTGGGCGTCGAACGGCTGAAAGCCTCCTGCATCGAGGAGCTCATCACCACCAACAGCGTCCCCCCTTGCGACACCGACGGCTTCAAAGTGACCGTCCTGGACGTCTCCGAGCTGCTCGGGGAGGCCATCCGCCGCGTCTCCGAGGGCGAGTCGGTTTCCTCCCTCTTCGAACTCAACGGCAAATGACCGCTTCCGACACCTCCCTCCTCTCCCTCCTTCAGGCCGACGCCCGCGCCACCCCGGAAACCCTGGCCAAGCGCCTGGGCACCACCCCGGATGAAGTCCGCGCGCAGATCGCCGACCTGGAGGCGCGCCGCGTCATCCTGGCCTACCGCGCCGTGATCGACGAGGACCGCTCCGGGCGGGACGCCGTGAAGGCCGTCATCGAGGTGAAGATCACCCCGGAGCGGGAGGGCGGCTTCGACCGCATCGCCCACCGCATCGCCAAGTTTCCGGAGGTCACCTCCTGCTTCCTCATGAGCGGCGGCTACGACCTGCTCGTCTTCATCGAGGGGAAGACGATGCGGGAGGTCGCCCTCTTCGTCTCGGAGAAGCTGGCCACCGTCCAGGGCGTCCTCTCCACCGGCACCCACTTCATGCTCAAGCCCTACAAGGAGCACGGCGTGCTCCTGGGCGCGGAGAGCGCGCCGGAGCGGCTGGCCGTCTCGCCATGACCGATTTCATTGCCGACCACGTGCGGGCCATCCCGCGGTCCGGCATCCGCGACTTCTTCGAGATCGTCCAGACCATGGACGACGTCGTCTCCCTGGGCATCGGCGAGCCCGACTTCGTCACTCCCTGGCGCATCCGGGAGGCCGCCATCTACTCCCTGGAGCGGGGCCGCACCGGCTACACCTCCAACCTGGGCACGCCGAAGCTGCGGAAGGCCATCGCCGGCTACGTCCTGCGGCACTTCGGCGTCGAATACGACGCCCTTTCCGAGGTCCTGGTCACCGTCGGCGTCTCCGAGGCGATCGACCTGGCCCTGCGCGCCGTCCTCAATCCCGGGGACGAGGTCCTTTACCACGAGCCCTGCTACGTCTCCTACTCCCCCAGCATCGCCCTGGCCCACGGGAAGGCCGTGCCCATCGAGACCCGCGCGGAAGACGGCTTCCGCCTGAAGGCGGCGGACATCGCGGCCAAGCTCACCCCGCGCAGCAAGGTCCTCATGCTCAATTTCCCGTGCAATCCCACGGGCGCCACCCTGGGCCGCCAGGACCTGGAAGAGATCGCCGCGCTTTGCAAGGAGCGGGACCTCCTGGTCCTGACCGACGAGATCTACTCCGAGCTGACCTACGAGGGCCGCCACGCCAGCATCGCGGCCCTCCCCGGCATGCGGGAGCGCACCGTCCTCCTGCACGGATTCTCGAAGGCCTTCGCCATGACCGGCTTCCGCATCGGCTACGCCTGCGCCCCGCAGGCCCTGACGGAGGCGATGATGAAGATCCACCAATACGGCATCCTCTGCGCCTCCATCACCAGCCAGGAGGCCGCCGCCGAGGCCCTCCAGAGCGAGGAGGAGATGCTCAAGATGAAGGAGCAATACCGCCTCCGCCGCAACTTCATGGTGAAGAGCTTCGCCGGGATGGGCCTCCCCCCGGGCGAGCCCCACGGCGCGTTCTACCTCTTCCCCAGCGTCGCGGGGACGGGGCTCACCTCCCAGGAATTCGCCGTCCGCCTCCTGAAGGAGGAGAAAGTCGCCGCCGTGCCCGGCACCGCCTTCGGCCCCTCCGGGGAGGGGTTCCTGCGGTGCAGCTACGCCACCGCCTTCGACCAATTGGAAATCGCCGTGGAGCGGATCGCGGCGTTCGTAAAGCGGCTGTGAAGCTCTTCAAAGCCATCGCCGCGATGGCGGCCAACCGGGTCATCGGCCTCTCCGGCGGCGGCCTGCCGTGGCACATCCCGGACGAGTTCAAATGGTTCAAGGAGGCGACGCTGGGCCAGACCCTCGTCATGGGGCGGAAAACGTTTGAAACCCTGCCCGGCGCGCTGCCGGGACGGAAGACGGTCGTCGTCAGCCGGACGGTCCGGGAACTGCCGGGCGTGGACGTTGTCCCCAGCCTCGACGCCGTCGACCCGGAGGCCTATCCGGGGGAAGTCTTCATCGCGGGCGGGGCGGAAATCTACCGCGCCGCGTTCCCCCGCTGCGGGGAAATCTGGCTGACCATTCTCAAGCGCGATGCGGAGGGCGACGTCCTCTTCCCCCCCTTCGAGGACCAGTTCCGCCGCGCGGAGATCCTCCGGGAGCATCCGGAATTCACCGTCTACCGCTACGTGCGGCGGTGAAGCCGGCGGAGCGCTTCACCGGACGCGCCGCCGATTACCGGCGGCACCGGCCCGGCTATCCCGCCGGGATCGCCGATCTCCTGCGGGAATGCGGCCTGCCGCCCGGCGCGCGCGTGGCCGATATCGGCGCGGGGACCGGCCTCTTCACCCGGCTCCTTTTGGAGGCGGGCTATGGGGCTGTGGCCGTCGAGCCGAATGCGGCGATGCGGGAGGCCGCCCGGGAGGAATTGCCCGGGGTGGAGATCGTCGCCGGATCGGCGGAGGCGACCGGCCTGCCCGATGCGGCCTTCGACGCCGTCACCTCCGCCCAGGCCTTCCATTGGTTCGAGCCGGAGGCGGCCCGCCGGGAATTCTGCCGGATCGCCAAGCCGGGCGGCTGGCTCTTCCTGGTCTGGAACGACTGGGAGAACGCGGAAGGGCCTTTCAACGGCGCGTTCCTTGATTTCATGGGTGCGCTTCGGGAGGTGAAGCGGGAGGCGCACGCGCTGGCGGAAAAGACGGACGCCGCGATGGACGGCTTCTTCGCCTCCGGCGCGGCGGAGCGCCGGTTTTTTCCCAATCCGCACGTCCTCGATTGGCCCGGCCTGCGGGGGCGTTTCCTCTCCATGTCCTACGCGCCGCGGGAGGGGGATCCGCGCCACGAGCCGTTGCTGCAAAAGCTCCGCGCCCTCTTCGACGCGCACGCCCGGGACGGCCGGGTGACGCTGGAACAGCGGACGGAGGTTTACTTCGGCCGGTTAGGCTAAGGCTTCGGTTTCCCTGCGCGGCAGAGTTCGACGAAGGCGGAGAAGGCGCGGCTGGGCGCCATCTGGCGGGACCAGGCCAGGCTGATCCGCCGGGAGATCCGGTCCGGCTGGAGGGAGCGCAGGAGCACCTTCCGGTGGCGGAACGCCTTGCGGGCCAGGGCCGGGACCAGGGAGACGCCCTGGCCGCCTTCCACCAACGCCACCACGGTGTCGAGCTGGGAGCTTTGGATCGAGACGTTGGGGACGAAGCCCGACCGCTGGCAGAAGGAGATGGCCTGCCCGCGCAGGCAGTGCACGTCGTTCATCAGGATCATCGGCGCCTCCCGCAGGGCGTCCAGGGAAAGGGCGCGCGTCCTGGCCAGGCGGTGTCCCACGGGGAGGGCCAGGAGGAACTCGTCCTCGAAGAGGTCGAGCAGCTCCACCTGATCCCCGGGCGCGGGCGGGCTTAAGATCGCCAGGTCCAGGGCGCCGCTGCGGAGGGCGGCCAGAAGGTTGCCGCTCGGCTCCTCCGTCATTTCCAGCTGAAGGCCGGGGTGCCGCTTTTGCGCCCGGCGGAGGAGGTCCGGCATCAGGTAGGGGGCGATGGTCGGGATGACGCCGATCTTCAGCCGCCCCTGCACGCCTTGGGAAAAGGAGGAGGCCGCGTGGCGGACGGAGTCGACGCCGCGCAGGATCTCCTGCGCGTGCCGGTAGACGCTCTCCCCCAGCGGGGTGAGGGAGGCGCCCTTCCGCCGCCGCTGGAAGAGGGGCTCGCCCATCTCCTCCTCCAGCTTCTTGATCTGGTGGCTTAAGGTCGGCTGGGTGATGTGGCAGAGCCGGGCCGCGCGGGTGAAGCCGCGCTGGTCGGCCACGGCCACGAAATAGCGGAGCTGCTGAAGTTCCATAGGCAACATCTATGGTTAGGATGAAAACAACGTATTTCAACTATAAGAATCGGCAGGCCACGCTGGAGGCCGACTTATGAGCCGAACCCTGACCACCACCGGTGGCAACCCCGTTGCCGACAACCAAAACTCCCTTTCCGCCGGGCCGCGCGGCCCGCTCCTCCTCCAGGACTACCAGCTGCTGGAAAAGCTGGCCCACCAGAACCGGGAGCGGGTCCCGGAGCGCACCGTCCACGCGAAGGGCTCCGCCGCCTACGGCGTCTTCACCGTGACCCACGACGTCACCCGCTACACGAAGGCGGCGATCTTTTCCAAGGTCGGCAAGCAGACGGAGGCGCTCCTGCGCTTTTCCACGGTGGCGGGGGAGCGCGGCGCGGCCGACGCGGAGCGCGACGTGCGCGGCTTCGCCCTGAAGTTCTACACGGATGAGGGGAATTGGGACCTCGTCGGCAACAACACGCCGGTCTTTTTCGTCCGCGATCCGCTGAAGTTTCCCGACTTCATCCACACGCAGAAGCGCCACCCGAAGACCCACCTCCGCAGCACCACCGCCATGTGGGACTTCTGGTCTCTCTCCCCGGAGAGCCTGCACCAGGTCACCATCCTCATGTCCGACCGCGGCCTGCCGAAGAGCTACCGCCACGTCCACGGCTTCGGCTCCCACACCTACAGCCTGCTCAACGCCGCCGGGGAGCGTTTCTGGGTGAAGTTCCACTTCAAGAGCCGCCAGGGCATCGAGAACCTCACCAACCGGGAGGCGGAGGCCGTCGTCGCCAAGGACCGGGAGAGCGCCCAGCGCGACCTCTTCGAGGCGATCGAGCGGGGCGACTTCCCGAAGTGGGACGTGAAGATCCAGGTCATGCCGGAGCTGGAGGCGGAGACCTACCGCTGGAACCCTTTTGACATCACGAAGGTGTGGCCGCACAAGGACTACCCGCTCATCGACGTCGGCGTGCTGGAGCTCAACCGCAATCCGGAGAATTACTTCGCGGAGGTGGAGCAGTCCGCCTTCAGCCCGTCGAACATCGTTCCCGGCATCGGTTTCTCCCCGGACAAGATGCTCCAGGCGCGCATCTTCTCCTACGCGGACGCCCACCGCTACCGCGTGGGAACGTGGTATGAGAAGCTCCCGGTCAACGCGCCGAAGTCCCCCGCGGCCACCTATCACATGGACGGCCCGATGCGCTTCGACGCGCCGGGCGGCGGCGACGCCTATTACGAGCCGAACAGCTTTAGCGGCCCCAAGCAGGACCCCGCCTTCGCCGAGCCGCCGCTGCGCATCTCCGGCGACGCGGACCGCTACGACCACCGCCAGGGGAACGACGATTACACCCAGCCGGGCGACCTTTTCCGCCTGATGAGCCCGGGGCAGAAGGAGCAGCTCTTCCAGAACATCGCGGAGGCGATGCAGGGCGTGCCGGAATTCATCGTGGAGCGCCAGCTGGGCCACTTCGCCAAGGCCGATCCGGCCTACGCGGAGGGGGTCCGCGCCGCCCGGAAGAAGCTCTCCGCATGAGCGCAGCCGCGCCGGACCTGACGGAGGCGGAGGAGCGCCGCTACGCGGAACTCCAGCTCCTGGCCCTGGACGCCGCGCGGGCGGGGGAGACGGCCACGCTCGCGCCGATGGTGCGGGCGGGCCTCCCCGTGAACCTGCAGGACGAAAAAGGGAACACCCTCCTCATGCTGGCCGCCTACCATGGCCACGCGGAGACGGCGGCCCTGCTCCTGGAGCTGGGAGCCGATCCGGACCGCCGCAACGCGCGCGGCCAGACGCCGTTGGGCGGCGTCGCCTTCAAGGGCTACGCGGAAATCGCCGTGGGGCTCCTGCGAGCCGGGGCGGATGCCCGGGCCGACCAGGGCGGCGGGGCGACGGCGCTCGACTACGCCCTTCTCTTCGGCCGCGCGGAGGTGGCGGAGGTCCTCCGCCGCCACGGCGCAGGCCGGGCGGAGAAGCGGTGGAGTTGGAAGGAGCGGGCCTTCGGCTTCCTTTTCCGCGCGTGGAAGGGCCGGCGCGGCTAGCGGAAGGTGTCCCAGCCGAACTTGGCGATCAGCGCCAGGGAGACGAGGAGGAACGCCCGCCGGACGAAGCCGCTGCCGTGCCGCAGCGCCAGGTGGGATCCGGCGAGGGAGCCGGCCACGTTGCACGCCGCCGCCAGGAGGCCCAGCCGGTAGAGGATGTGCCCGGAGAGGGCGAAGGAGAGGATCGCCGTCACGTTCGTCGCCGTGTTCACCCACTTCGCGCAGAGGGAGGCGCGCAGGAAGTCGAAGCCGAAGCAGCGGATGAAGAGGAAGATGAGGAAGCTCCCCGTGCCGGGGCCGAAGAACCCGTCGTAAAAGCCCAGGGCCCCGCCGATGGCCAGCGCCAGGGCCACGGAGCGGCGGCTTAGGGGGTGGTCCCGGTCGACTGCGCCGAAGTCCTTGCGGAAGTAGGTGTGGAGCGTGACGGCGACGAGGAGCGCCAGGATAAGCGGGCGCATGTATTCCCGGGGAACCAGGGTGGCCAGGTGGGCGCCGCCGTAGGCGGCCAGACCGGCCGCGATCATGGCCGGGAGGACGATGCGCCAGGGCGGGGCGATCCGCCGCGCGTAGCGGACGGCGGCGGAGGCGGTGCCGAAGACGGCGGCCAGCTTGTTGGTCCCGAAGACGGTGGCCGGAGGCGCCGCGGGCAGCGCGTTGAGGAAGGCGGGAAGCTGGATCAGCCCCCCGCCGCCGACCACGGCGTCGACGAACCCGGCCGCGAACGCGCCGAGCCCCAGGACGCCGTAGACGAGGGCGGGATCGCTCAACTAGAGCGTCTGGAGGAAGCGGACCAGCTGCTCGCGGTTCGGGCTGGTGGCGTGCCGCACGTAGAACCCGGAGCTGGCCACGGCCAGCTGGAGGGAGTGGGGCAGGCCCAGGCCCAGGAGGCGGCCGATGACGAAGCCGGCGTTGAAGTGGTCCCCGGCGCCGGTGGTGGTCTTCGGCTTGGCGGTGAAGGGGCCGTCGAGCATGGCCTCCCCCTGCGCGTCGGCGGCGACGGCGTATTTCGTCGGGTGGATGACCACGGTGTGGATGTTCAGCTTCTCCCGGATGGCGGCGGCGGTGGCGGCCATGCCCTTCGGCGTGGCGGCGGGCTTTTTCAGGCGCAGGACGCGGGCGACCTGCTCGCTCTCGCTCTGGTTGAGGCCCAGGATCACGTCGTGCTGCTCGTGGAACTCGGAGATGATCTTGAGGGCGGCCAGGAGGTCGGCGTCGATCCGCTTGGCGGGGTCGCAGAGGTCGAAGAAGATGAGCTTGCGGGCGGCGCCCTTCACGGGGGCGTAGTCGCTCTGCAGCCGCTTCCAGATGGCGGAGAGGTGCGGCAGCATCGTCCAGTTGACCATCCCGATGAAGTGGGCGTCGTTCCAGATCTTCTTGAACTTGGCCTCGGAGAGGCGCTTCTTGATGTTGTCCCAGCTGACGTCCTGCACGGCCTCGTGCTGGCCGAACATGAGCTTGCCGTCGGAGAACTCGAAGGCCTGGGTCAGGGCCGGCTCCGCGACGGAGTAGACCTTGGCCCGCTTGGCGAACTCGGAGAAGACGGGGTGGGGATTGGGCCAGCCGCACATGCCGACGTAGTGGACGGGCGCGCCCAGGGTGCTGAGGGCGAAGGCCATGATCGGCCCGTTGCCGCCCATGCGGACGGCCTGCTCGACGATCTCGAAGTTGGCGCTCTTCCCCGCCGCGGCGGCCACGGCGCCGCCGAAGGCCTTGATATTGGCGAAGGAGTTGAACTTGGTCGGCGATTGACGCTGCTCGACCACGTGGTAGATCTGATCCACGAACCCGTCAAAGCCGAGTAAGCACTGGTACTTAAGGAGTTGGGCACGCGACCCGATGAGACGTTCTGCCGTTTGCCGCGCGACGCGAGAATCAGTCATAAGGGGGTTGTGTTTAGCAGCCAGCCCTCTATTTTGCAAGGCCGAATCATGATTCCCAGCCCCTCCCGTGCCCTGCTGGCCGCCGCTTTCCTTGGTTTCACGGGCGTCGCCCTGGGGGCCTTTGGCGCCCACGCGCTGGCCCCGCTCCTGGAGCGGCGCGGCTTGGCGGAGGTGTGGCGGACGGCGGTCTTCTACCAATTCGTCCACGCGCTGGCGCTGCTCTTCCTCTCCCGGGAGGGAGGCACCCCGCGCTGGATCGCGGGGGCGTGGATCGCGGGCGCCGTCCTTTTCAGCGGGTCTCTCTACCTGATTTGCCTGGGCGCGCCGCGCTGGACCGGCGCGGTGACGCCGCTGGGCGGCCTGGGTTTCCTGGCCGGATGGGCGGGGCTGGCCTGGTGGGCTTTGCGGAGGAAGTGATGGCGGCGTTCTGCGAGGCCTTCGCCGTCCCCACGCGCGGGATCGGGACCTATGAGATCACGGGCGAGGTGGCGGCGTTGCTGGCCAGGAGCGGGATTCGCACCGGCACGGCCACCGTCTTCCTGGCCCACACCAGCGCCAGCCTGGTCATCTACGAGAATGCCGATCCCTCCGCCCGGGAGGATCTCCACCGGTTCTTTTCCAAGATCGTGCCGGAAGGGGACCCGGACTACGTCCATGTGGACGAGGGCCCGGACGACACGACGAGCCACCTCCGCATGGCGCTGACGCGCACGTCGGAAGCGGTGCCGGTGAGCGGGGGGCGCCTTTGCCTGGGGACGTGGCAGGGGATCTTTCTCTTCGAGCACCGGCGCGCGCCGCATCGGCGGACGGTCTGGGTGTCCGTCGTCGGCGACTAGGCCAGGTCAGGCCGGTCCTGCTGGATCAGCCGCACGGAATCGTTGAAGAGGTCTTTGACCTCCTCCAGCCGGGCGGGGGAGGGGAGCTGCCCCCGGTCGGCTTCCGACTCGATCTCCTGCATGGCGGCGACCAGGGCGATCATGCCGAAGTTGGCGCTGCTTCCCTTGAGCTGGTGGGCGGCCTTGGAGGCCAGGCGCGGGTCCTGCGCGGCCAGGGCCTGGGCGAAGCGGGCGTGGTGGTCGGGATATTCCGCCACGAATTCCCGGAAGATGTCGGCGATGGCTTCGCCACACTCTTCGCGGACGGTGTCGAGCTGGTGCCAGTCGATCAGGGCCGTTTCGGGCATCGGGAGGAAGAGTATCGTCTGGCCTTGCGCTGGCAATCCTTTGATCCGATGATCGGAAGCCTCACGATTTTATGGACGACGCGCGTTTTTTTGCCTGCGTATTGGCGGGCGGCAGCGGGGAGCGGTTCTGGCCGATGAGCCGCCAGGCCGTACCGAAGCATCATCTGACCCTCTTCGGCGAGGCGACGCTTTTGGAGCAATCCGTCCGCCGGGCGCTCCGGGTGGCGGGCGTGGAGCGGACCTTCGTTCTCACCAGCCAGGCCCAGGCGGAGGCCACGCGCCGCCTCCTGCCCTTCCTGCCGGCGGACCAGATCGTGGCGGAGCCTTCCCGGCGGGATACCGCCCCCGCCGCCGCGCTGGCCACCGCCCTGGCCCGCAACCGGAGGGAGGACGCCGTCGTGGCGCTCCTGCCCGCCGACGCCCTCATCCGGGACGGGGACACCTTCGCCGCGCAGCTGCGGGACGCCTTCACCGTGGCGGCGGAACGGGAGGCCTGCGCCACCTTCGCCATCCGGCCCCGCTACCCGGCCACGGCCTTCGGCTACATCGAGGTGGGCGCGCCCGCCGCCGGGGCCTTCCACCAGATCGCCCGCTTCGTGGAGAAGCCGGACGCCGCCCGTGCCTCCTCCTACCTGGAGACGGGCCGCTTCGGCTGGAACGCGGGCATCTTCGTCTGGAGCGCCGCCTGGTTCCTGGCCCAGGCGGAGAAAAGCGCGCCGGAGCTGGCCGCCTTCATCCGGGCGGGCGGCCCTCTCGACCGCTTCGAGCAGCTGCCGAAGATCTCCGTCGACTACGCCATCATGGAAAAGGCCGACCGGCTCCTGACCGCCTGGGCGGCCTTCGACTGGGACGACGTCGGCTCCTGGACGGCCCTGCCGGACCACCTAGGCCAGGACGAGGCCGGGAACACCCTGCGCGGCCCCGTCGTCCTGGGCGGCGGCGCCTCGAACAACATCGCCGTGGCGGCCGGGGGGCGGGTCATCGCCCTCCACGGAGTGAGCGGGCTGGTCGTCGTGGAGACCCCGGACGCCATCCTGGTTTGCCCCAAGGACAAGGTTCAGGAAATCAAGGAGTTGCAGGCCCTCCTTCCGCCTGGACTTCGCTGACGATTCACGCTTAACTCTCCCCTCTTTTCTATGGCGGACGAAAAACCTTCCGGCGGATCCCTTTTCACCCAGGGCGAGAAACTCCAGAGCATCAACGTCTCGGAGGAAATGCGGAACTGTTTCCTCGACTACTCGATGTCGGTGATCATCTCCCGCGCGCTCCCCGACGTGCGCGACGGCCTCAAGCCCTCCCAGCGCCGCATCCTCTACGCCATGAGCGAGCTGGGCCTGGCCCCCACCCGCAAGCACCTGAAGTGCGCCAAGATCGTCGGCGAAACGATGGGTAACTACCACCCCCACGGCGACTCCGCCATCTACCCCACCCTGGTCCACCTGGCCCAGCCGTGGGCCATCCGCGAGCCCCTCATCGACGGCCAGGGCAACTTCGGCTCCATCGAAGGCGACCCGCCGGCCGCCATGCGTTACACGGAGGCGCGCCTCACCCACCTCGGCATGGCCCTCATGGAGGACATGGAGAAGGAGACGGTCGACTTCGCCCCCAACTACGACGAGAGCACCACCGAGCCCGTCGTCCTCCCCGCCGCCTTCCCCAACCTCCTGGTCAACGGCTCCACCGGCATCGCCGTGGGCATGGCCACGAACATCCCGCCCCACAACCTCATCGAAATCGTCGACGGCGTCTGCGCCGTCATCGACAAGCCGGAGATCACCATCGACGCGCTGATGAAGATCGTGAAGGGGCCGGACTTCCCCCTGGGCGCCACCATCCTGGGCATCGAGGGGATCCGCAACTACTTCACCACCGGCCGTGGCAGCGTGAAGACCCGCGCCAAGGTCCACACGGAAGAGCAGAAGGGCGGCCGCACCGTCCTCATCGTCGACGAGATCCCCTTCAACGTGAACCGGGCCACCCTCGTCGAGCGCATCGGCGAGCTGGTGCGGGACAAGATCATCACCGACATCACCGACGTCCGCGACGAGTCGGACGAGAACACCCGCGTCGTCATCGAGATCAAGCGGGACGCCGTGCCGAAAGTCGTCCTCAACAACCTCTACAAGCTGACCGCCCTGGAGACGAGCTTCGCGGTCAACATGCTGGCCATCGACCACGGCAAGCCGAAGACGCTCAACCTCAAGGAGCTGATCCACTGCTACATCGAGCACCGGCGGGAAGTCATCCTCCGCCGCACCCGCTTCGAGCTGCGCAAGGCCGAGGAGCGCGCCGAGCTGCTGGAAGGCTACCTCATCGCCCAGTCCAACCTGGACGAGTTCATCCGCATCATCCGCGAGTCGAAGAACCGGGAAGAGGCCAAGATCCAGCTCCAGGGCTACGAATTCCCGCGCAAGCAGGTGGAGAAATGGGGCGTCGTCATTCGCGACGAGCAGCGCCTCTCCAACGGCCTCTACCTCCTCTCCGAGCGCCAGATCGACGCCATCCTGGAACTGCGCCTCTACCAGCTCACCGGCCTGGAGCGCGACAAGATCGAGAAGGAATACAACGGCCTCATCGACCGCATCAAAGACCTCGTCGACATCCTGGCGAAGGAAATCCGCGTCCTCACCATCATCAAGCACGAGCTGCGCACCCTGCGCGACAAGCACGGCACCGAGCGCCGCACGGAAATCGTGCCGGACGAGGGCGAGATGAAGATCGAGGACCTCATCGCCAACGAGGGCGTCATCATCACCCTGACCCACAAGGGCCTGCTCAAGCGGACCAACATCAACAGCTACCGCGCCCAGCGCCGCGGCGGCCGCGGGGTCATCGGCATCTCCGGCGTCACCTCCTCCGACGAAAAGGAGAAGGGGGACGACACCGACTTCATCGAGCACCTCTTCACCGCCTCCACGCACGACTACCTGCTCTTCTTCACCAACACGGGCCGCGTCTACATCGAGCGCGTCTACGAGGTGCCGGAAATGGGCCGCGCCGCCAAGGGCAAGAGCATCGCCAACCTCCTGGAGCTCAAGTCGGAGGAGAAGATCGCCGCCATGATCCGCATCATCTCCAAGCGGGACGGCAAGGGGGAGGACGTCACCTGGGAGTCCGAGGACGAGCACATCTTCTTCTCCACCGAGCAGGGCACCGTCAAGAAAACCCGCCTTTCCGACTTCGCCAACATCCGCAAGGGCGGCATCATCGCCATCGGGATCGAACAGGGCGACCGCCTCATCTCCGTCGAGCTGACCGACGGGAAGAAGGAAATGGTCCTCATCACCCGGGAAGGCATGAGCATCCGCTTCGACGAGACGCAGGTCCGCGCCATGGGCCGCCAGGCCGGCGGCGTCAAGGGCATCACCCTGGAGAAAGGGGACGCCGTCGTCGCCGCGGCCGCCGTCAACCCGCAGGCCACCCTCCTGGTCGCCGGGGAAAACGGCGTCGGCAAGCGCACCCCGTTCGACGAATACCGCAGCCAGACCCGCGGCGGCAAAGGCATCATCACCATGAAGACCACGGAGAAGACCGGCCTGGTCGCCGGGGCCCTCACCGTGACCGACGCCGACGAGCTGATGCTCATCACGGAAAAGGGCCTCATGGTCCGCACGCCCGTGCAGGACATCCGCGAGGTGGGCCGCAACACCCAGGGGGTCAAGCTGATCAACCTGGAGCCGGGCGACAAGCTGCTGGCCATCGCCCCCGTCATCTCGGAAAAGGGCGAGACGGGCGAGAGCACCGAGCTGCCGGGCTAGCGCGGGCGGCCGCCCTATGCGGGACGACGCCGTTCTCCTCCAGGCCCAGGGCCTTTTCGACCGGGGGGACTACGCGGCGTGCCGCCGCCTGCTGGAGGAGCGGCTCGCGTCCGCGCCGGACGATCCCGCCCTCCTTCGCGCCCTGGCGCTGGCCGTCTCCCGGGGCGGCAGTCTTAAGGAATCCCTGCGCCTTCTGGGCCGCGCCTTGGAAATCGCCCCGGACGACGCGGAGGCCCATTTTTCCCGCGCCCTCCTCTACCTCCAATACGGAAACTACCGGCAGGGCTTCCTGGAATACGAGTGGCGGCTGCGCCGCCAATCCTGCATCGCCTGGCGCTACGTCCAGGGCGCCCTATGGGACGGCGGCCCGCTGCGGGAGGGGACGCTCCTCCTCCACTGCGAGCAGGGCCTGGGCGACGCCCTCCAATTCATCCGCTACCTTCCCCTGGTCCTGGAGCGGGCGCAAAAAGTCTATCTGGCCTGCCATCCGGCCCTGGCCTCTCTTTTCCGGAACCTGCCCGGCCTGGCGGGCGTGGTGACCGACGGGGAACCCCTCCCGGAAACGACTCACCACTTCCCGCTCCTCTCCCTGCCGCGCCTTTTCCAAACCACGCTGGAGACGATCCCCTCCCGCTTCCCTTACCTGCCCGTGCCGGACGTGCCGCCCCGCGCGGGAGCCACGCCGCGCGTCGGCCTCATTTGGAAAGCCTCCGCCGCGAGCCCCAACGGGGCCTATCGCAGTCTGGCACCCGCCGATTTCATGAATTGGGCCGATATTCCGGTGGAGTGGGTCCTCCTCCAGCGCGATGCCCCGGCGGAAGAGATGGAGGCGGCCGCCGCCCGCTTCGGATCGCCAGCGCTCCATTTTCGCGACTTCCAGGAAACGGCCGCCTGCGTCCAGGGGCTCGATTTGGTCGTCTCCGTCGACACCTCCCTCGTCCACCTGGCGGGCGGGCTGGGCAAGCCGGCCTGGGTCCTCCTGCCGCGGTGGGGGGATTGGCGGTGGCTCCAGGGGAGGACGGACAGCCCGTGGTATCCGGGCGTCACCCTCTTCCGGCAGGAGCGGGACGGGGATTGGAGCGCCCCGGCCGCGCGGGTGGCGGCGGCGCTGCGGGGATTGATCTAACGTTCCTGCCGGGGCGTGCCGTCGTCCGCCGTGTGGAGGAAGGCGCAGGCGGCGCGGCGGGCTTCCTTCAGCTCGTGGCCGAGGTGGAGGGTCCCCAGCGTGGCGAAGCCGAGGGTGAGCGCCCCGGCCACGACGAGGTGGCCGGGTTCGGGATGGGCGGAGGCGGCCTTCATGGCGATCACCGGCAGCTCGGCCAGCGCCAGAGCGGCGACGAGGCCCGCCTGCACGATCTCGCGGCGGTCGAGGTTCTGGAAAGCGGAGTGAAGACCTTTGAGTTTGGCGCCCATGGACGAAGAGAAGTACACGCGTCCCCCGGCGATGTACAGGGGAAAACCGCCTGCGGCTTTATTTTTTAGCGCGCCCCGGCGGCTGCCGGGAAAAGCCCGTCGTCGCCGGTGTGCAGGAACATGCAGGCGGAGCGGGCGCTCTCTTCCTGCGCCGTTTCCAAACGCAGGGTGACGAACTCGGCGGCGGAGGATTTCTGGGGATCGAAGGACGGCATTTCAGGAAGCGGAGCAAACATGTGGGCGAACGAAGTACACGCCGCGTACAGGGATGTACAGAAAAAAGGTAGCTTCCGCAGAAATAGCCGAATTAATGAATATGAGTTCTAATATCGAGGCGACTTTGGAGCAGATTCAACAGGAAAAGCTCACTTTCAACGGTCCCGGCGTCATTATTTTAAGTGGAACTCCCCCCGTGGCAGGTTCTGACCATCTATTCCCGATGCCGGGCGATGGTAATCATATCGTGTTTTCCGAGGACCAATCGAGGGATGTGACAAATGTGGATGCGGTGTTAATTGGCTTCGAAAAAAACCGGAGGGTAGATTCACCCCGGGATATAACTTCCTATGGAAGCCTGGACTATGAAGCCGCGGGAGTTCCGACTCTGCATATCCCCCTAAAAGGCCCGGTTTCCCTGACTTCTGAGCTCAAGGAAACAATCCGCGCCTATGCCAAGCGCAGCAACGGGATTTCCAAGGCCAATGACGCGACCGAGGAGCGGTTGGTGGATCGGGGCTCGATCGGGTAGAACGGGAATAGCTTTTGATTTAGGCCGCGGGTGCGGAGGGCGCTTCGGCGGCCGTGGCGGGGCCGGTCAGGCCGGCGAGCAGCTCCGCCACCTCGGCCTGCACGGAGGCCATCTGGTCGAGGCGCAGGGAGGGATTGGGGATGATCCAGGTCTCGCCGCTCGGCACGTGCTCGTAGACGAGGACGGAGGCGCCGTCGACCTGCTGGCGGGCCACTTCCTTCAGCAGCCGCTTGCGCTCCAGCATGAGGGCCAGGATGTAGGAGGCGTTGGCCTGGCGCGGATCGCGCTGGGCCAGGAGGTGGCGCAGCAGCCCCTCGGCGTCGTCCTTGCTCAGGGTCTCGGGCGGAGCGGCGGGGGGCGTCTTGTAGGTCGATTTCCAGGAGGAGAGGAAGCCGTCCGGCATCTCCGCCGGGGGCCACGCGTCGGCGCGGGTGTCCAGGCGGTGGTAGGCGCGGGCCTCCGCGCTCCAGAACAGGGCGGAGGCGATCGCGTCGTTCTCCGCGAAGGGCTGACCCGTCACCGCGCAGGCGGCGGCGGGGGACTCGATATTCCACTCGGCCTGGATCGACATGGCGCGCGGTTCCTTAGATGTGGATGGGGTGGCCCAGGCCGGCCAGGGCGGCCTCGCCGACCATCTCGCTTAAGGTGGGGTGGGCGTGGATGGTGGCCTTGATCTCGTCCAGGGTCGCTTCCAGGGTGATGGCCAGGCCCAGCTCGGCGATGAGCTCGGTGGCGTCCAGGCCCACGATGTGCGCGCCCAGGATCTCCCCGTGGGGCTCGCCGATGACGAGTTTCACGAAGCCTTCGGGCTCGCCCGCGGCCACGGCCTTGCCGCTGGCCTTGTAGGGGAACTTGGCGACCTTGAATTTGAGGTTCTGCTCCTTCGCCTTCTTTTCCGTGACGCCGATGCTGGCGACCTGCGGCTGGCAGTAGGTGCAGCCGGGGAAGACGGTGATCTTGTGCGGCTTCTTGCCGGGGAGGAAGAGCCCCTCGACGGCCTCGATCGCCTCGTGGGAGGCGACGTGGGCCAGCCACGGCGGCCCGATGAGGTCGCCCGCGGCGTAGATGCCGGGAGCGGAGGTCTGGTAACGGGCGTCGGTCTTGACGAAGCCGCGGTCCAGGTCCAGGGAAAGGCCGGGGGCCAGCAGGCCTTCCGTGTTCGCCTGGATACCGACGGCGACGAGGATGGCCTCCGCCTCCACGGTCTTCGGCTCGGCGCCGCCCAGGGTGACCTTCACGCCCTTCGGCGTGACCTCGGTCTTCTCCATCTTCGTGTCGGTCAGGACGGTGATCCCTTCCTTGGCAAAGGTGCGGGCGACGAGGGTGGCGATCTCCGTGTCCTCCACGGGGAGGATCTGCGGCATCATTTCGACGAGGGTCACCTGGGTGCCCAGGGCGTTGAAGAAGTAGGCGAATTCGACGCCGATGGCGCCCGCGCCGAGGATGACGATCGACTTCGGCTGCTCGGTCAGGGCCAGCGCCTCGCGGCTGGTGAGGACCTTCTTGCCGTCCGGCTTCAGGCCGGGGAGGACCTTGGCCGTCGCGCCGGTGCAGAGGAGGACGTTCTTGGCCTCCAGGACCTGGTTCTTCCCGTCGGCGCCGGTAACGGTCACCTTCTTGTCGCGGGAGACCTGCCCCTTGCCGACGAAGTAGTCGACTTTCTTGGCGCGGAAAAGGTATTCGACGCCTTTGGCCATCTGGTCGGAGACGCCGCGGCTGCGCTGCATGATCTTGGCGAAGTCGGCCTCCACCTTGCCCGCCTTCAGTCCGTAGGCCTCGGCGTGCTTCATCTGCTGGAAAAGCTCGGCGCTCTTGAGGAGGGCCTTGGTCGGGATGCAGCCCCAGTTCAGGCAGGTTCCCCCGGCGCGTTCCGTTTCGACGCAGGCGACTTTTTTACCAAGCTGGGCGGCGCGGATCGCGCCGACGTAACCGGCGGGGCCGCCGCCCACCACCACTAGATCGTAATTCATGGAAGCCCCCCACCGTACCGGCCCGGCCGGAGACGGTCAATAAGGCTCGCTCACGGGGTGGTGCACGCCGCGCAAAAGGGCGTGGACGCTGGCGCGCAATTCCATGGGGCTGAAGGGCTTGGTCAGGAAGAGATTGGCCCCGGAAGCCTCCGCGTCGTAGCGGGTGCGGGCCAGTCCCCGGGCGCTCATCATGATGACGGGCAGCAGGCCGTATTCGGGCAGGCTGCGGATGGCCAGGGCCGTTTCGATTCCGGAGAGGCCGGGGAGGCCTACGTCGATGATGAGGAGGTCCATGTGGGTTCGGGAGGCCATGTCGATAGCCTCCTCTCCCCGGCCCGCCATCAGCACCGCGCAGCCCACCGGCCGCAGCGCGTAGGAGATCAGGTGGAGCATGTGTGGGGCATCGTCGACCGCCAGGACCGTTTTCATGGGGCGTCCCTCCGAAAGCTGGCGACCAGCAGGGTGCGGTCGTCGGCGGGCAGGCGGCCTTCCTCGTAACGGGAGACGAAGCCAAGGAGCTCCGCGCAGATCGGCTGCGCCCGCTCCGTTTGGCCGGGCGTCATCGAGCGCATGAAGCCGCCCAGCTCCAGCGGCTCCTCCCGGCGGTTCATCACCTCGTAGATTCCGTCGGTCAGGAAGATGAGGGTGTCCCCCTCCTCCAGCCGGATGGTGCGGGCGGAGATGCGGGCGTCCCGCTGCACGCCCAGGGGAAGGCCTTCCGTATCGAGCTGCTCGATTATCCGGCGGCGGTGGTTCACCCGCAGCGCCGGGCAATGCCCCGCGCTGGCCAGCGTCAGGCGCTCGCCGGCGGGGTCGAGGTAGGCGGCCTGCGCCGTGATGAAGGCGTCCAGGGAGGCCAGGTCCCTTTCCAGCTGGCCGTTGACCTCCGCCAGCAGCCGGTCCGGCGTGGCCGCCATGGGCAGGCGGGCGTTGACCGCGGTGCGGAAGACCGTGGCCAGGAGCGCGGCGGGCAGCCCCTTGCCCATCACGTCGGCGATAAGGAGGAGGACGCCTCCGTCCGGCAGGGCGATGGCGTCGAAGTAGTCGCCGCCCACCTGGTGGGCGCTCTGGGATGTCCCGTAGATCTCGAAGCGGGCGTGGGTGGGAAAGGAGGAGGGAAGGAGCGAGCGCTGGAGCGTGGCGGCGATCTCCAGCTCCCGCAGGGCGCGCTGCTCGCTTTCCCTCTGCCGCCGGAGATTCTCCAGGCGCCGCGCGATGCCCAGGCACTCCGCCACCGCGCGCATGAGGTCCAGCTCTCCCGTGGTGAAGTAAGGCCCTTCCTGCTCCCTGCGCCGCAGGAGAATCAGGACGCCCTGCGGATCTTCCTGAAAGGAGATCGGCACGCAGAACGCCATATAGCCGGGGCGGTGCAGCGGGTCGTCCTGCGATAGAAGGCCGCAATCCTCCACGGTGGTCTCCCGGTTTTGCAGGAACGATTCCCAGGCCACGTGCGCCTCGTTTTGTTCCAGCGACTCCGGCGGCGGCGGCACCAGGACCGCCTCCTGCGGGGAGCCCAGGCGCTCCAGCGCTCCCGCCTCGTTGCGCAGGCGGACGATGGTGTTCTGCGCGCCGGTGAGCTTGCGCAGACGCTCCACCGCCTTGTCGACGAAGGCGGGAAAATCGGCGGAGGTGGCCAGGCACTCGCCGAAATAGGAGAGGGCGGAAATGCTTTCGTAACTGTTGCTCAGCTCCTCCGCCATGTTCTCCAGCGTCGACTCCAGCTCCCGCAGCGCTTCCTCCGGGAAACCGCGCCGGGCCGGGCCCACCCGCCGCCGTAGGACCACCGCGTGGCCGTCCGGCCGCCTTTGGTGGGAGACCTGCCCGTCCAGCAGGGTGTGTATCATGTAGAGGCCGCGCCCCCGTTCCGCCAGGGGAGAGGGGAGGGCGGGAGGCGGGGCGCCCGCCGGCACATGGAAGGAACCAGGGTCGAGGACCTCGATTTCCATCCACTCTCCCTCCCAGTGCCAGCGGAGGGTGACGCACGCCTCCGTCCGCGCTCCGATGCATCCGTGCTCCACGGCGTTGTTGAGCGCCTCCGCGGTGGCCAGCTCGATCGGCTTCCATTCCGGCGCGCATTCGGGCAGGCCGCGGGCGCGGCAGAAAGAGGCCATCTTTTCCAAAGCGGGCCGGACGGCGGAAAAGGAGGGATGCAGAATCACCTCCGCCCCCTCCCGATACGTGCCCTCCGCGGTAGGCGAGACGTGGCGGCCGTTCACATTTCCCCAGGAAATCATTTGCGTGGTTTGGTTGGAGGGAGTATGAATGTATAACAAAAATATCACAATATGTTTTCCACGGCTATCGTCGATATTCACGAGGAGGAGGGGAAAATGGAGGTGCGCGTGCGCCATCCGCGGCTGGACGCCTCCGTCGCCGACCGTTTCAAGGCCGCCTGCGCGGCGGCCTGGAGGCCGGAGGTGAGGGAACTTTCCATCGACCTGCGGGA
The DNA here is from genome assembly GCA_028283855.1 of Verrucomicrobium sp. NCBI lineage: Bacteria > Pseudomonadati > Verrucomicrobiota > Verrucomicrobiia > Verrucomicrobiales > Verrucomicrobiaceae > Verrucomicrobium > Verrucomicrobium sp. The sequence continues at coordinate 86,048 of JAPWJX010000004.1, forward strand.
GGTCGAGTTTGTCGACAGCACGGGCATCGGCGCCCTCCTTTCCCTCTACCGCAGGATGCCGGCGGAAAGCCCCCGCCTGGTGCGTCTCTGCCACGTGCGGCGGGGCGTCCGTTCCGTCATCGAGCTGCTGCGCCTGCAGGCGATCTTCACGCTCGAATAAGGCGTTCCCCTAAAACGCCAAAACCCCCTCCGAGGGACCAATCCCGGAGGGGGTTTTCTTCGCGGGGGAAGAAGTCTTTTTAGCGGTGCGCCTCGTGGCCACGGCCGGGATTGTAGGCCATCGCCGCGCCGCGCTGCCGCTCGGCGTAGATGATCTGCTCGCGCAGGCGCTCGTCGCGCTGGGCGGCGTAGACCGGATCGCCTCCGTAGCCGTAGCCCCGGCCATGATAGACAGAAGGGCCGCCGATCATCGCTCCGCCGTTGCGGATGGCGGCGTAGGTGACCGCTCCGCCGATGAGGAAGCCCATGACGCCCTTGAGCTTGGCATGGCCGCCTTGCTCCTGGCCGTTCTGGGACTGCAGGTGGCCGTCGCCGCCTTGCTCGTAATTATTGATGGTCGCCTGGGCTTTCGCGTGCTTGACCGCGCCTTTGTCCTGCTGGGCCTCGAGCTTGTTCTCCAGCTTCTGCTCGGCGATCTGGTCCTTCAGCTGTTGGCGGCGCTCCTTGGCGGTGAGGACGTGTTCGGGCGCGGCGGCCACGCCGCCCTGGGCCGCGGCCGCTTCGGGGCTCTGCTGCTGTTGCTGGGCCGCTTGGGTTTGACCTTGGGGAGCCAGGGTGACCGTGGGCAGGGGAGTGGGGGCCAGGTTGGGCATTTGGTTTCCCCCCATCTGGATGGAGCCCACTGCGGGCAGCTCGGGCGCGGGGCCGACGTTTGCCGCGGCGGTGGCCGCCGCGCGGGCTTGGGCGGACAGGCTGGGGGCGGGGGCTTGAACGGCAGCGTGCGTTTCCACCTGGGCCGGATGGGCCACGTGTTTGTGGTCCGCGTTCGTGTGATTCTGGTGCGTGCCGCTCGTGGTCATGCCGGGCTGATTGATCTGCTCGTCATGATTGAGGGAGGCCAGCCGGGCGCCGGGATCCTGGTTGCCGGTGTGGGAGATGTAATTCTCCTTCACCGTCTGCCAGAAAGAATGGTCCTTGGTAGGAGAGCCGTCCTTATTGAAGGAGCCGTTGATATTTTCCGAAACAAATTGGACGTTTTGCTTATCGGTCGCCGTCCGATTGTGAGTGAAGCCCCGGTAAAGACCGGCGGTCTGCTCCAGGCTGGCAACCAGGCGCTTGCCTTCTTCCCGCTGATCGGCGCTCCAGATGCTCTGGCCGCTGCGGGTGTTGTAGGAGGTCATCGTCTTGTTGATCGCGTCGATGAATGCCCAGATTTCGTTGCTTTCGCCGGTCATCTGGTCGCGGGTGGAGGGAGCGGTTGCCATTTTGGTCCTTTCGGTTGGTAAAACCTTTTAAGCATAGGGTATGCCAGGATGGTTAAGGCCCTGTACAATCAGGAGGATGTACCTTCCTCCTGAGGCGTAACCTCTTGATTTAAAGGAGTTCCGACTGGCGGCCGGAGGGGGTCACCCCCAGTTTGTCGTAGCTGCGGCGGGTGGCCACGCGGCCCTGGGGGGTCCGCTTGAGATAGCCTTCCAGGATCAGGTAGGGCTCATGGACCTCTTCCAGGGTGCCCGGCTCTTCCCCGATGGCGACGGCCAGGGAGGAAAGACCGACCGGCCCGCCGCCGAATTTGTGGATGAGGGCTTCCAGGATCCGTTTGTCCATCTCGTCGAAGCCGTCCTGGTCGATGTCGAGCATCCGCAGCGCGGCGTCGGCCGTTTCCCGGTCGATCTTTCCGTTGGCGCGGACGGCGGCGAAGTCCCGCACCCAGCGCAGCAGGTTGTTGGCGATGCGCGGGGTGCCGCGCGCGCGGCGGGCGATCTCGTGCGCGCCCGCCGCGTCCAGGTCGACGTTGAGCAGCCGGGCGGAGCGGATGACGACGTCGGTCAGGGTGTCGTTCCCGTAGTAGTCGAGGCGGTTGACCAGGCCGAAGCGGCTGCGCAGGGGCGCGCTGATCATGCCGGAGCGGGTCGTCGCCCCCAGGAGGGTGAATTTGGGCAGGTTCAGGCGCACGTTCCGCGCGTTGGGGCCCTGGTCGATGATGATGTCGATGCGGAAGTCCTCCATCGCCGGGTAGAGGTATTCCTCGATCGTCTTATTCAGGCGGTGGATCTCGTCGATGAAGAGGATGTCCCCCTTTTCCAGGGAGGTGAGGAGGCCGGCCAGGTCGCCCGCCTTGTCGATGACGGGGCCGGAGGTGCACTTGAGGCTGGCGTTCATTTCCCGGGCCAGGATGTTGGCCAGGGTGGTCTTGCCCAGGCCCGGCGGGCCGGAAAAAAGGAGGTGCTCCAGCGGCTCGCCGCGCCCCTGGGCGGCGGCGATGAGGACGGAGAGGCGCTCCTTGATCCGCTCCTGGCCGACGAAGTCGTCCAGCGAGGGAGGGCGCAGGGAAATCTCGAAGCTCGGGTCGGGGACGGTGGGGGGAAGGGGGGCGGACATGGGTGAGAGGTGCTTAAAGATGTTTCAGGGCCTCGCGGATGAGTTCCTCCGTTTCGGCCTGAGGGGTGCGGGCGCGGACGGCGGCGGCGGCCTTGGCGGCGTCCGCCTGCTTGTAGCCCAGGGAGACGAGGGCCAGAACGGCGTCGGTGACCTGCTGCTCGGCGGGGGACTGGCTGTTCCGCGCGGAGGCGGCTTCCCAGGCGGCAGAGACGCCCAGCCGGTCGCGCAGTTCCAGGACGATCCGCTCGGCGGTTTTCTTGCCGACGCCCTTGATCTTGGAAAGGAGGGCCAGGTCCTGGCTGACGACCGCGGCGCGGAACTGCGCGGGGCTGGTGGCGCTGAGGATGGCCAGGGCCGACTTGGGGCCGATGCCGCTGACGTGGTTCACCAATAGGTTGAAGAGGTCGCGCTCTTCCGTCGTGACGAAGCCGAAGAGGGTGTGGGCGTCTTCCTTCACCTGGAGGTGGGTGAGGAGGTGGACGGGCGCGGGAGCGGCGGGAAGCTTTTCGTACGTGGCCAAGGAAACCTGCACCTCGTAGCCGAGGCCGCCGACTTCCACCACGGCGTGGGTGGGCCAGGCTTCGACGAGGGTTCCTTTGAGGTAGGCGATCATAGACGGATGCCCTGGGTGAGGCCCGCGCGGCTCTGCGCGTGGGTGAGGGCGACGGCCAGGGCGTCGGCGGCGTCGGCGGGCGGGTTGGCGGTCAGGCCCAGAATGGCGCGCATCATGAAGCCGACCTGCGCCTTCTGCGCGCCGCCCCGGCCGGTGGCGGCCGACTTGACCCGCGTGGGCGCGTATTCGAAGACGGGGATCCCGGCGTCGGCGACGGCCAGGAGGGCGGCGGCGCGGGCCGCGCCCATGGTGATGGCGGTGCGGTGGCTTTGCACGTAGATGATGCCTTCCACGGCGGCGGCTTCCGGCTGGGCGGCCTCGATCTTTTCCCGCAGGGAGCGGTAGATTTCCCGCAGGCAGTGGGAGTGGAGCAGGTCCTGCCCGTTGCGGATGACGCCGAAGTCGACGACGGAAAAGGAGCCGGAGCTGGCGCCGGGCTCAATGATGCCGTAGCCGGTGTTGCGCAGGGCGGGATCGATGCCGAGGACGCGCATGGGAAGGAGTCTTACCTGAACTAATGTTTGGTGACGAGGAAGATGGCGGAGAGGAGCAGGAGGGCCCCCGCCAGCCGCCGGAGCATGACGCGGGTCCCGGCATGCCGCTCATGGTTATGGAACCAGTGGCCCACGGCCCAGATGAGTCCCAGCATGACGAGGCTGCGGAAGTTATAGGTCACGTTCATCTCCGTGGCGTGGCCGAAGTGGCCGATGGAGATGTAGAGGATGCAGGCCTGGAGCGCGTTGACGAAGGAGCCGCCGCCGAGCCACTTCCACGTGGGCCGGTCGATGGCGGAGAGGGGCTGCCGGAAGAAGGGGATGAGGAGGGGGGAGAAGGCCGCGCAAAAGGCCATTTCCCAGAAGGTGAAGCGGGCCGCGCCCCAGCCGGGACCCCACTTTTGCGTCAGCACGTCGCCGCAGGCGAAGCTCATGGCGCCCAGGGCCGCCGTGCCGGCGGTGAAGAGGAAGCGGGTGTGGTGTTCCCGGCCCGTGCCGCCGCCGCCCAGCAGGGCGACGGCCAGCGCGGTGAGGACGGCCGCCGTCCAGAGCTGCCAGGGGATCGGCAGGTGAAGGAGGAAGACGCTGAAGAAGGCGACGAAGACGGCCTTGGTCCCCAGGATGGGGGTGGCGACGGAGAGGTCCCCCCGGTCCAGTGCCTGGAAGGTGAAGATCTGTCCGATATAGAAGCAGAGTCCGGCCAATACCGGCTCTTCCCATCGGGCCGCCGCGGTTGCCGGGGCGGCGCCGATGAGGAAGAGCGGCGCGACAAGGGCCAGGGCTACGTTCGTGACGAAGGCCATTCGCCACGGGCCGATGCCGCGCACCAGCGCCCCCTTTAGGAGGAGGGCGCCGACGGGAAAGAGGACTCCGGCTAGGAGAGGAGGGAGAAGGTAGGAGGGCAAGGAGCGGCCTTACTCTTTCTCCTCTTCCTCTTCTTCCTGCGCGGGGGTCTCACCGCGGTCCTTGGCGATCTTGGCCTTGGTGGCGGTCTCGATCCGGCCGTAGAGGTCGGCGTTGGCCTTCAGCTCGGCCAGGGCGGCGTCGCGGCCCTGGGCGACCTGCGTGCCTTCGAAGTAGAGCCAGGCCCCCTTCTTGTCGACGACGTTCTGCTCGATGGCCAGGTCGAGCAGGGAGCCTGCGCGGGAGATGCCCTCGTTGTAGAGGATGTCGAACTCGCACTCGGTGAAGGGCGGGGCGACCTTGTTTTTCACGATCTTCACGCGGGTGCGGTTGCCGTAGACGGTGCCGTCCGGGTGCTTGAGGGCGCCGATGCGGCGGATGTCGATGCGGACGGAGGCGTAGAACTTGAGGGCCTTGCCGCCGGGGGTCGTCTCCGGGCTGCCGAACATGACGCCGATCTTTTCGCGCAGCTGGTTGGTGAAGATGCAGACGGTCTTCGCCTTGCTGATGAGGGAGGTGAGCTTGCGCAGGGCGCTGCTCATGAGGCGGGCCTGGGCGCCGACGGTGGAGTCGCCGATCTGGCCTTCCAGTTCCGCCTTGGTGATGAGGGCGGCGACGGAGTCGACGACGACGACGTCGACCGCGTTGGATTTGACCAGGGTTTCGACGATGTTGAGGGCTTCCTCACCGGAATCGGGCTGGGAGACGAGCAGCTCGTCCATGTTCACGCCCAGGCGCTTGGCGTATTGGGGGTCGAGGGCGTGCTCCACGTCGATGAAGGCGGCGACGCCGCCCTGGCGCTGGGCCTGGGCCACGACGGTGAGGGCCAGGGTGGTCTTGCCGGAGGACTCTGGGCCGTACATCTCGACGATGCGGCCGCGGGGGAAGCCGCCCGCGCCCAGGGCGTGGTCGATGACGATGGAGCCGGTGGGGATGGTCTCGATGGCCAGCTTGGCGTTCGCATCCCCCAGGCGGATGATGGACCCGTCGCCGTATTGCTTGGCGATGGCCTGGAGGGCGAGTTCGAGATTCTTGTCCTTGGCGGCGGAGGCCTTCGCGTCGGACTTTGGTTCTTTGAGTTCAGCTTTAGCGGCCATAGTTTGTGTGGTTTGTTATACAAACGTTTAAGTAATTGCCAAGGGAAATCGTGAGATCCGGGCAAAAAAAAGACGCGCCCTTCCCCCCGGAAGGACGCGTCAGGACCACCTTGCTGCTGTGGAAATCTTTACTTGGCCTGTTCCGGGGAGGCTTTGGCGGCCTGGGGAACGGCCAGCGCGGAGGCGCGGGCGACGAACTCCCGATGGAAGTTGAGGAAGTTCTTCCGCTTCTCTTCCGGGGTGACGTAGTCGTAATAGGTGTCCTGGCCGTTGCCGCGGGAGCGCAGGAACGTCTTGAGCTTCTGCTCCGGCGTGGGCAACGCGGCGACTTCCTGGGCATTGATGGACAGGGGGCGCTGGCCTTGGGCGTTGGTCTGCGAGGGCAAGAAATTCATGTTCGGCTCCTGGTTCGGGTTGTTGGACGACAATGGGTAATTCGGCTATTCGCCGCGGGCTTTCCCGGAAATCGCCGAAATTTTTTCCGGCCGGCCGGCGGGCCGCTCCATCCGCTTGGCGAAGGCGACGAGTTCCGCCAGGCGCCGATGGAAAGCGGTCTGCGCGGCGTCGGCGCGATGGTCGCCCCGGACCGTTTCGACCGTGGCCCGGGGGGCCGAAGAGATAGCGGTCGTCCACGGCGAAGGCCGGGCCGGGCGCGGCCAGGACGCGGGTGTCCTTGTAGTTGGAGGAGCGGTGGGCGGCAAGGTGGGCGGTTTGGAGCCGCAGGAGTCGCGGTGAAGGGCGCAGACCCCGGCCTTGAAGCCGTTTTCCGCCACGCGGGCTTGGAGGAGATCGCTCCAGAGGTAGTCCCGCGTGTTGTCGCCGGAGGGGTTGACCCAGATCGTCGCCTCCTGGGCCTTGAGCGCCCGGGCCAGTGGGGAAAGGGCTAGGTCGTGGCAGCTGGTGAAGCCGATCCGCTCCCCGCGAAAGGGGACGACGGGGAGGTTCCGCTCCGGGCTCCAATCGGGGTCGTTCCAGCCGACGCGGGCGGAGGTGGTGTGCTTGTGGTAGAGGATCGGTGGCCGCCCGTCGGGCAGGAAGAGGAGGCCGAATTGGTCGAACCCGGTCCATTTGGCGGGCTGGAGCTTGGCCGTGGGGTGAGGGTGAATCTCCATTTAGAAAGGGGCGCGCCGGCGGGCCAACGGACCCGGCCCGGAGGGTTGCCGCTTTAAAACCCCTCTCTCCGCGTTGCTCGGCGGCTTATGTGTCACGGTGGACACACTGCGCCGCCTCGCGCCTTGATAGAGGGGTTTTAAAGTGGCAACGCGACCCTTTCTAAATGGAGATTCCGCCCTCAGGAGGCCTGGAAGCCGAGGTGGACCGCCGCGTCGTGCCGGTCGGCGAAGGCCTGGTAGCGGGCGGCCAGCTCTTCCAGGGCGGGCGGCACCGGCTTCTGCGGCCCGGCCAGGAGGATGCCGGCCCGGGGAATCGTCTCGAAGGCCTCGGGGAAAAGGATCAGGTCGGGCTTGGCGGCGGCGCGGGCCAGCCCCGCCTCGAAGGAGGCGAGCGCCTCCCGTCCCAGTTCGGGAAAGGCGAGGGCGATGTGGAACGGCCGAGGCATGGGGGACCCTTGTCCCTCATAATTCGGCTATTTCAAAGGAGCGCCCGGCGCAGGAGGTCGAGGGCGGCGTGGGCCGCGCGCTGCTTGAAGGTTTCCCGGTCTCCCGGGAGGTGGTGGGTGAGGGCCTCCGTGCCGCGGGGTCCGGCGCAGGCGATCGAGACGGTGCCGACCGGCTTTTCCGGCGTGCCGCCGCCCGGGCCCGCGATGCCGGTGAGGGAGACGGCGAGGTCGGCCCCGGAGGCGCGGCGCGCCCCCTCCGCCATGGCGCGGGCGACGGGCTCGCTCACCGCGCCGTGTGCGGCCAGGAGGGCTTCCGGCACGCCGAGCTGGCCCGCCTTGGCCTCGTTGGCGTAGGTGACCCAGCCGTGGGTGAAGGTCTCGGAGCTGCCCGGCACGTTCGTCAGCAGGTGGGCGACGAGGCCGCCGGTGCACGATTCCGCCGTGGCCAGCTTGAGCCCGCGCGCGCGGGCCAGCCGCAGGACGCAGGCTTCCAGGCTCTCCCCGTCCTCCGTGGCGATCGCCGCGCCGAAGGTCTCCCGCACGAGCCGGGCGGCGCGTTCCAGCAGGGGAAGGTCCCCGCCGATGAGGCGCAGGTCGACCTCCCCCGGACGGGCGCAGTAGCCGATCTCGAAATCGCCCAGCGCGCGCAGCGGCGCCTCGACCTGGGTCTGCACGCGCGATTCCCCGATGCCGAGGATGAGGAAGCTTCTTTCGTGCAGCGGCGGCTGAAGGCCGCGCGCGGCGAACCACGGGAGGAAGGCCTCTTTCCACATGGGGCGCAGCTCCCGGGGCGGCCCGGGCAGGAGGACGACGATTTTCCCCTCCCGCTCCAGCACCAGGCCGGGGGCGGTCCCGGCGTCGTTGGAAAGGACGTGGGCGCCGCGGGGCACCTGGGCCTGCCGGGCGACGATCGGGTCCGGCACGCGGCCCCGGGCGGCGAAGTGGGCCTCGATCTGGCGGAGGATGGCCGGATCGGAGTCCAGGGGAAGGCCGAAGAGGGCGGCGGCGGCCTCCCGCGTCACGTCGTCGGAGGTCGGTCCCAGGCCGCCGGTGACCAGCACCAGGTCGGCGCGGGAGAGGGCCTCGGCCAGCGCGGTCTGGATGTGGGGCCCGTCCGGGACGGTCACCTGGCGCTCCACCCGGATGCCCAGGGTGAAGAGTTCCTTGGCCAGCCAGGCCAGGTGGGTGTTCACGACGTGGCCCAGGAGCAGCTCCGTGCCGGTGTTGAGGATTTCCGCTTTCATTCGGAGGGGGGAGGGCGCATGGTCGCCGAAAGGAGGCGGGGAGGCAATTCCATGATCAAACCGGCATTTGTCCTCGGCGCGCTCTTTTTGGCCCTCCTCTGCGTCCTCCGGGCGGAGGAATCCCCCGTCATGCAGGACATGTCCGCCGCGTGGCGGGCCATGACTCCCTGGCTGGCGGAGATTGACGGCGGCGGCTACGACCAAAGCTGGCGCGACGCCGGCGAATCCCTTCAGGACAAGATTTCCCTGGCCGATTGGATGGCCAAGCTGAAGCAGGACCGGACCCCGCTGGGCCCCGTCAAGAAGCGCAACCATGACTGGACCCTTCCCAAAGGGAACCTCGTCACCTTCCAGTTCACCATCGATTTCGAGGGGGGGCGCCGGGCTTCCGAGACGGTCACCTTTGAAAAGCAGGACGACGGCACTTGGCTGGCCGCCGATTATCTCTTCAAGCCGCAGTCTTAATCCCGGATTTGCGCTTTCCATCCGCAGGGGGAGCGCGCATCGTCCCCGGAACGACGATGAATCCCGCCAGGCGCATGAGACTCTTCTCCCTCGGGGCCCTCGCGTCCTTCGCGCTTTCCGCCTTTTTCGTTCCCTCCTGCGCCACCCTTCACGCCCAGGGGGCGATGCCCGGCATGGGCCAGGGCGGCGGCCAGGAAAAGGGAGCGGCCCTCTCCGCCATGGGGCCGTGGCTGGCGGAGCTGGACGCCGCCTCCTACGCCCAGGCCTGGAAGGACGCGGGCAGGACGCTCCAGCAAAAAGCCCCCGCCGAGGATTGGGTGCGGACCATGCGGGCGACGCGCACCCCCTTCGGCCCGTGCCAGCGCCGGGAGCTGCTTTCCGCCTTCGGCCAGCCGGTGCCGCCCGGACCGGGCTCCGGCAGCCAGGGGGGCTATTTCGTCATCGCCCAGTTCGATTCCTTCTTCCCCGGCAAGCACGCTGTGGAGAACGTCGTCTTCGAGAAGCAGCCGGACGGCAGCTACAAGGCGGCGGGCTACACGATTCAGCCGAAGGGCTAGGCCGTGTGCTAACGAACCGGAAGGGGGCAATCCTCCGGGCCGGGGTTCGTTGATCCTCCCCCGCCGGTTTTTCTGCGCGTCGCTTCAGCCTACAGCTTGATGCAGCCGTTCTCGCCCAGCTTCCCGCAGCAGTTCTTGAACTTCTTGGTCGGGTCGATGGGGCAGGGGTCGTTGCGGCCCAGCTTGGGGCCGCTGCGGCGGATGGGGAGGACCATCTCGCTCTCCCTTTCGGCGGGCGTCGCGTCGGCCACGGGGGTGGCCTCGGAGGCGGGGAGCCGGTCGGGGGCGGCGATGGGGTTCTGGTCCTTCGTCAGCCGGTGGGGCAGGGCGGAGAGGAACCGCTCGAAGGCGGTGAGGCTGGCGGCGGAGCGGAAGAGGTTGTGGGCGATCTCCTGCTTGATGCGCTCCATCAGCTCCTCGAACATGCCGAAGGCTTCCTTCTTGTACTCGATGAGCGGGTCCTTCTGGCTGTAGGCGCGCAGGCCGACGCTGGTGCGCAGGCCGTCCATGGCGTAGAGGTGCTCCTGCCACAGGCGGTCGATGGCGGAGAGGGCGATGTAGCGCTCGATGGAGTCGATGGCGGAGGGGTCCTCGAACTTCACCTTCAGCTCGTAGGCGGCGCGGATGCGGGCCAGGGCGTCTTCCCCGGCCTTGATCGCGTCGGCGGTGTCGATGTCTTCCCGGCGCAGGCCCAGGGGGAAGGTGCTGTTGAGCCAGGAGAGGTAGCCTTCCGGATCGGGCTCCGGGCTGTTCAGGCGGGAGCGGGCCTGGTCCTCGACGACTTCCGTGACGACCTCGAAGACCTCTTCCCGCGGGTTCTCGCTGGAGAGGATCTGGTTGCGGAAGCCGTAGACGACGTCCCGCTGCATGTTCATGACGTCGTCGTATTGGAGGGTGTGCTTGCGGATGAGGTAGTTGCGCTCCTCGACGCGCTTCTGGGCCGTCTCCACCGCGCGGTTGAGCCAGGGGTGTTGGAGCTCCTCGTCGTCCTTCATGCCCAGCTTGGTCATGAGGTCGGAGATGCGGCGGGAGTCGCCGAAGTTGCGCATCAGGTCGTCCTCGAAGGAGATGTAGAAGGCGGAGCCGCCCGGGTCGCCCTGGCGGGCGCAGCGGCCGCGCAGCTGGCGGTCGATGCGGCGCGCCTCGTTCCGCTCCGTGGAGAGGACGCAGAGGCCGCCCAGCTCGGCCACGCCGGGGCCCAGCTTGATGTCGGTGCCGCGGCCGGCCATGTTCGTGGAGATGGTGACGGCGCCGCGCTGGCCCGCGCGGGAGACGATCTCCGCCTCCTGCTGGTGGTATTTGGCGTTCAGGACGGTGTGGGGGACGCCTTCCCGCTTGAGCATGCGGGAGAGCAGCTCGGACGATTCCACGGAGATGGTGCCGACCAGGACGGGCTGTCCCTTCTGGTGCAGGGCGCCGATCTCCTTGACGATGGCGGCGTATTTGGCGCGGCGGGTCTTGTAGATGGTGTCGTGCTTGTCCACGCGGGCGTTGGGCCGGTGGGTGGGGATGACGACGACGTCGAGCTTGTAGATGTCGTGGAACTCGTTGACCTCCGTCTCCGCCGTGCCGGTCATGCCCGCCAGCTTTCCGTAGAGGCGGAAGTAGTTCTGGATGGTGATGGTGGCCAGGGTCTGGCTCTCCCGGTCGATCTGGACGCCCTCCTTCGCCTCGACGGCCTGGTGGAGGCCGTCGCTCCAACGGCGGCCCGGCATCATGCGGCCGGTGTGCTCGTCGACGATGACGACCTTGTTCTCCTGGACGACGTAGTGGACGTCCTTCTCGTACAGGCAGTAGGCGCGCAGGAGCTGGGAGATGTGGTGGATGCGCTCGCTGGTCTCCTCGTAGCGGTGCTGTTCCTCCTGGCGCTTCCGTTCGCGCTCCTCGGGGGAGAGGGCGCCGTCGCTGTCGATCTCGTGGAAGCGGGTGATGAGGTCGGGCGGATTGAAGTAGTGCGGGTCGTTCGGGGAGAGGAAGAGGCGGCCCCGCTCGGAGAGGTCGGCCTCGTGGTTGCGCTCGTCCATGGAGAAGAGCAGCTCTTCCTTGAGGGCGTAGAGCTCCGTGCGGCGGGCATCCTGGTAGAGGGAGAGCTCCGCGTTGTCCATCAGGCGGCGGACTTCCGGTTCCTCGATCAGCTTCATCAGCTGCTTGTTGGAGGGCATGCCCACCTTGATCTTGAAGAGGATGCGGCCGACTTCCGGCCCGGCGTTGCCGGCGGCGATGGCCTTCTGCGCCTCGTCGGCCAGGCGGGCCAGCTCGACGGCCTGCGTCTGGACCAGGCGGGCGACGGGGCCCTTGTACTTCTCGTAGCTGGCGGCGTGGGAGACGGTGGCCGGGCCGGAGATGATGAGGGGGGTGCGGGCCTCGTCGATGAGGATGCTGTCCACCTCGTCGACGATGGCGTAGGCGTGGCCGCGCTGGACCTGGTCTTCCTTGCGGGTGGCCATGCCGTTGTCCCGCAGGTAGTCGAAGCCCATCTCGCTGTTCACGCCGTAGGTGATGTCGGCGGCGTATTGGGCGCGGCGCTCCTGGGGGGGCTGGTCGTGCTGGATGCAGCCGACGGTCAGGCCCAGGAAGCGGTAGATCTCGCCCACCCACTCGCTGTCGCGGGCGGCCAGGTAGTCGTTGACCGTCACCACGTGGACGCCGTGGCCGGTGAGGGCGTTGAGGTAGGCGGGCAGGGTGGCGACGAGGGTCTTGCCCTCGCCGGTGGCCATTTCCGCGATGCGGCCGGAGTGGAGGACCATGCCGCCGATCAGCTGCACGTCAAAGGGGATCATTTCCCACGCCAGCTCGTGCCCGCGGACCTTCACGCGGCGCTTGGCCTCGGTGAAGCGGCGGCAGGCGCTCTTCACGGCGGCGAAGGCCTCCGGCAGGAGGTCGTCCAGGGATTCGCCGCGCTTCAGGCGCTCCTTGAATTCCAGGGTCTTGGCCTGGAGCTGCTCGTCGGAGAGGGAGCGGTAGCCTTCCTCGATCTGGTTGATCTTCTGGACGACGGGCCAGAGCTTCTTCACCTCGCGCTGGTTCTTGGAGCCGAGGACTTTCTTAACGATCCATTTGATCATGGGAGGGGGCAATCTAGGGCCCTTTTGGGGGCCTAAACAACATGAAAACTAGGCCCACTCGAACCCGAGCGCCTCCAGGAAGGCGCGGGCGATGAGCAGGTGGCCGGTCTGGTTGGGATGGATGCGGTCCCATGCCAAGGTGGCGGGGTGGAGGTGTTTGAGAGCCGGGGCGAAGGCGGCTTGGGTGTCGACGAAGACGGCGCGGTGGCGGGCGGCGAGCTTCTTCACCACGGCGCCGTAGCGGTCCATGAGGGCGCGCATCGGCTCTTTGGGATTGGGCTCGATGAAGAAGGGGGCGGCCAGGATGAGGCCGCCCTTCAGCCGGGGCTTGGTCTTGCGGATGAGGGCGTCGAGGGTCTTTTCGTATTCGGCCAGGAGGACGTGGGTCTCCGTCCGCTTTGGGCTGTCGAACTGCCGCCAGACGTCGTTGATCCCGATCAAAATGGAGAGCCAGTCGGGCCGGTGGGCCAGGACGTCGGCCTCCCAGCGGGCCTTCAGGTCGCGGACGGTGTTCCCGCTGACGCCCATGTTGAGGACGCGGATCTTGTCGGCGGGGCGGTAGGCGCCGAGGGTGGCGTCGATCAGCGCCACGTAGCCGCGGCCCAGCTCGTCGCCGGGCCCCTCCGCGTAGGGGCGGGCGCGCTGCGCGTCGGTCGTCGACGCGCCGATGAAGAGGACCTTGCTGCCGGGGCGGATGCGGAAGTGCATCTTAGCGCGCTTTCAGGGTCACCGCTTGGCTGTTGCGCAGGACGAAGGCGCCCTGCCGCTTCACGGTGGCGATGGTGAAGGAGACGGAATCGCCCGGCTTCACGCCGCGCAGCTGGCGGGGCAGGGAATCGGTGTCCACGATCGGCACGGTGCCGACCTGCACCAGCAGGACGCCCGTGGGGATGCCCACGGCGGCGGCGGGGCTGCCCTTCACGACGTCGGAAACCAAAAGGCCGCTGGTGCTGGGCAGGCCGAAGGCCTCCGCCAGCTCCGGCGTGACGGCCTGGAGCCCCAGGCCGAAGCGGTCCCGCACGATGTCGGTCAGGGGGACGGGTTTCGGAGCGGGCTTTTCCCCCTTGGCGATGGCGATGGCGTCGGCCGCCCAGGCGCCGACCTTGGCGCCGGGAATGGCGAAGCCGATCGACTCGATCCCCGCGCCGGTCGTCTTGGCATTGGAGAGGCCGACGAATTTTCCCTCGATGTCGACGAGCGCGCCGCCGCTGTTGCCGGGGTTGATGGCGGCGTCGGTCTGGAGGAGGCCCTCGATGGGCCCGTCGGACGTTTCGACCCGGCGCTCCTTGGCGCTGAGGATGCCGGAGGAGACGCTGCTCTGGTAGCCGATGGGGTCGCCGATGGCGACGACGGTTTCCCCCAGCAGGTTCGGGGAGAGGTCGGCGGGGGCCAGGCTCAGGTAGGGGAGGGGCTTCTTGGCGTCGACCTTGAGGAGGGCCAGGTCGGCGTCCTCGTCGGCGTCCAGGAGCTGCGCGGGCAGGCTGGTGCCGTCGGTCAGGACCACCTTGATCTTCCCCTTGTCGTCGGCGCGGCCGACGATGTGGGCGCAGGTGACGATGTAGCCGTCCGGGGAAATGAGGACGCCGGAGCCGAGGGTGGAGAGCTTCTGCCGCACGTTGTAGTAGCGGCCGAAGAACTGGTCGAACGGGTCGGCGACCTGCCGCTGCACGACGCGCTCGCTGTAGATGTTCACCACGGCGGGGCGGGTTTTTTCCACGACCTTGACCAGGGGCTCGTCGGCGGGGGTGAGGGCGTGGGCCTGGGGGAGGAAAAAGAGGGTCGCCAGGACGGCGGCGATTCGTAGTTTCATGGGGAAGTTCCATGGAAGCAGATTTGGCCGCCCGATACCAGACCGTCCGCGCCGCCGCCCCCGCCCGGCCCGACGCGGCGGGGCTCCTGGCCCTCTGGCTCGACCAGTTCACCGCCCGCCCCCTGCGGGACGAGGCCGGGCGCGCGTGGACCGTCGTCCAGCCCGGCGTGCCGGAGAGCACGGGCGGGCTGCGGCTGGCGGAGGCCGTCCTGCGTGCGGAGGACGGGGAGCTCCGCTCCGGCCCGGTGACCGTCGGCGGCGCCGCCCCCGCGATCGACCTTCTGGCCGTGGTGTGGGAGCCGGGGGAAGTTTCCGGCCCGCACGTGGCCCTGCGGGACCAATTGGCCGCGCCGTGGCCGGAGCTGGCCCCGCTGTTGGAAACGCCCGCTCCCGATTTTTCCGGGGGGTCCGCTCTCTCCGTCGCCGAGCCCCTGCCGCTGGTCCGCGCGGCGGGCCTCTTCCGCCTGCGGCGGAAGGCGCGGCGGCTGAAACTGCGCCGCCGGGCCGTGGGCCTGCGCCAGCTGTTGTGGGAGGAGCTGGCCGGGGCCCTGGGCTACCACCGGAACCAGGCCCCTTTCCGCCACCTGGCCCGGCGGCTGCCCGCCTCCCTCCTGGAACCGCTGGAGGCGGGGGACCGGGCGGGCCTTCTCTTCGGCGTCGCCGGGCTCCTGCCGGAGGGGGACCTGCGCGCTTTGCCCGCGCCCGCGCAGGACGCGGCGCGCATTTTATGGGACCGCTGGTGGAAAGCCCGCGCGGCCTTCGACTACGCCGTGCTTCCCGCCTCCAGCTGGAGCCGGACGCAGATCCGCCCCGCCAACCGCCCGGAGCGGCGGCTTGCCGCGCTGGCCGTCCTGCTGCCCCATTTGGACCGGTTGGAGCGGGCGGTCGCCCGGCGGGACGCCGCCGCCTTCGCCCGCGTCTGCGCGGAGGCCCACGACCCGTTCTGGAGCCGCCACGCCGCCTGGAAGGGAAAGCCCGCGCCGAAGCCGCTCCTCTTGGTCGGCGCGGAGCGGCTCGACGACCTGGTCCACAACCTCTTTTGGCCCCTCGTCGCCCAGGAGGATCCGGATGCCGCCGCGGCGGCCTTGGAAGCCCTCCCGGCGGCGGAAAGCCGCCCGGCCCGCCAGGTGCGGGAGCTTCTCTTTGGTGATGCCCCGGCCCGGCCCCTGCGGCGGGCCCTCTTTCAGCAGGGCCTTTTGGAACTGCGGCGGGACGCCCCCGGCGCGAAGGCGCTGGAACGGCTGGCGGGGCGCTTTGCCTCTTGAAATGCCTCTGCGGGGCGGCAAACTGGAGCTTCCTTCCCGTCGATGAAGCGTGCGGCCTTTTCCCTCTTTTCCTGGGCGTTCCTGGGGTTTTCCGCCTGGGCTGCGCCCGCGACCCTGGCCGGGCTTACCCTGGCCGTCCCCGCCGGATGGGCGGGCTACGCCTCCACGACGCCCAACTGCCTGGCCGAGTGGGAGGCCGACGGCGACGTCACCGTCTCCGCCTATTATTTCGGCAGCGCCCATGCCGAGCTGCCCGAAAAGACGCTGGGCCGCTGGGCCAGCACCATGACCACGCCGGAGGGCAACGCCGTCCCCGGCCGCATCAGCACCCGCAAACTGGGACAGGGGAAAGACACGGTCACCGCCACCGAGATCGACCTCTACGGCACTTACCGCGATCCCTTGGGCGGCCCCGCCCCCGGCCTGCCCGCGCTGCCCCGGCCCGGCCAGGGCCTTTTGGGCGCGGTCCTCGATTACCCGGGCGGCCCGCTTTATCTTTGCGTGACCGGCCCGGAAGAGGCCGTCCGGGCCCAGGAACGGGCCTTCTCCCGCATGGTCGACGGGGCGCATCGTGGGCAAAAGGAGATGCCCTAAACGGTTGCGGCGTGGCGGGTTGCGGCTAGCTTAAGGATTCCCGGATGAAACAGGTCCTTTTTATTTGTACCGGCAACATCTGCCGGAGCCCGATGGCCGAGGGGCTCTTCCGGGACCTGGTGAAGGGGCGCAAGGACATCCAGGTGGGCTCGGCCGGGATCGGCGCCATCTCCGGCCAGCCGCCCAGCCTCCACTCCGTCGAGGTGATGGAGGAGCTGGGCATCGACATCAGCCGCATCCGCAGCCGCCCGATCAACGCGGACATGGTCCGCAAGTCCGACTTCATCTTTTGCATGACCTACGGGCACCTCGACTCGATGCTCATGCTCTTCCCGCAGGCGGCGGACAAGATCTACCTGGTGCGGGAGTTCGAGCCCGGCCTGCCCGTCATCGCCCGCGAAGTGCCCGACCCCATCGGCTGCCCGCGCGACGTCTACCGCCACGCGCGGGACCAGATCGCCGGGGCGCTTCCCTCCCTCCTCGACTTCGTCCTCCACGCCTCCGCCGGGCCGGAGGAGGCCGTCCCCGGCCGCAAGGTCTTCCTGGCCGCCGATCATGACGGCGTGGCCCTCAAGGAATCCCTGCGGGACTGGTTCCGCCGCCGGGAAATTTCCGTGGAGGACTGCGGCGCCTTTTCCGGCGAGGTGGGCGACTACCGCGACTACGCGGGCCGCGTCGCCCGCGCCGTGGCGGAGGGGGACGCCCTCTGCGGCGTCCTCATCTGTGATTCCGGCCTGGGGCTGAGCATCGCCGCGCACAAGGTGCCCGTCCCCGGGGCCCGCGCCGCCCTCATCGGCGATCCCGCCGCCGCCCGCGCCAGCCGCCGGGACCACGACGCCAACATCCTTTGCCTGGCCGCGCGCGGCACCAAGCCGCAGCGGGCCATCGAAATCCTGGAAGCCTGGTTTGAAGCCGGGTTTGCCGCCAACCTCCCACCCCAACCCCCGAAGACGATTCAGAAAATGGACTCCCTCTCCCCCGCAAAGAACCACCCGCAGCCGCCCTCCCTCCAGCAGGCCGATCCCCAGATCGCCTCCCTCATCGCCAAGGAGGCCGTCCGCCAAGGGGAGAACATCGAGCTGATCGCCTCGGAAAACTTCACCAGCCGCGCCGTCATGGAGGCGCAGGGCTCCTGCCTGACCAACAAGTACGCGGAGGGCTACCCCGGCCGCCGCTGGTACGGCGGCTGCGAATACGTCGACGAGATCGAGCAGCTGGCCATCGACCGTGCCAAGCAGCTCTTCGGCGCGGAATACGTCAACGTCCAGCCCCACTCCGGCTCCCAGACGAACATGGCCGTCTACTTCGCCTTCCTGAAACCCGGGGACACCATCCTGACCATGGACCTCTCCCACGGCGGGCACCTGACCCACGGCCACAAGATGAACTTCTCCGGCCGCTTCTACAACGTGGTCCATTACGGCGTGACGGAGAAGACGGAGACGGTCGACTACGACCACCTGGAAAAGCTGGCCCAGGAACACCGCCCCCGGATGATCACCGCCGGGGCCTCCGCCTACTCCCGCGTCATCGACTTCGCGCGGCTGGGGAAGATCGCCCAGTCCGTCGGCGCGCTGCTCCTGGTCGACATGGCCCACATCGCCGGCCTCGTCGCGGCGGGCGTCCATCCCTCCCCCGTCCCGCACGCCGACTTCGTCACCACCACCACCCACAAGACCCTGCGCGGCCCGCGCGGCGGCATCATCCTGGCCAAGGAAAAGTACGGCAAGGAACTCGACTCCCAGGTCTTCCCCGGCATCCAGGGCGGCCCGCTGGTCCACGTCATCGCCGCCAAGGCCGTCTGCCTGGGCGAGGCCCTGCGGCCCGAGTTCAAGGAATACCAGAAACAGGTCGTCCAGAACGCCAAGGCCCTGTGCGAGGGGATGAAGAAGAACGGCTACCGCATCGTCTCCGGCACCACGGAGAACCACCTGATGCTCGTCGACCTCCGCCCGCACGACCTGACCGGCAAGGACGCGCAGGAAGCCCTGGACCGCGCGGGCATCACCATCAACAAGAACGCCATCCCCTTCGACACCGTTTCCCCCTTCAAGGCCGGCGGCATCCGCCTGGGCACCCCCGCCGTCACCACGCGCGGCATGAAGGCGGACGAGATGTTCGACATCGCCGACCTGATCGACGAGGCGCTCAAGCACCGCGGCCAGCCGGAAAAGCTCGAGGCGATCCGCGTGCAGGTGCGGGACCTCACCGCCCGCTTCCCGCTCCCTTATTAAGCCTGGGTCGGCGTGGCCTTCCTCTCCCTCGTCGTCGCCGTCATCCTTTGGGGCAGTTCCCCCACCGCCATCAAGATGGGCATGGAGGGGGTGGACGGCACCCTCCTGATGCAGCTGCGGCTGGCTGGGGCGGCGCTGATCTGGCTGCCCCTCCTCCTGCGCTCCGGGCGCGGTCTGCCCCGGGGGGCGGCGCCGGCCTTGTTGGGCAGCGCCTTCCTCTCCGTCGCCGGGCCGCTTTGGCTCACCTGCATCGGCCTGCGTTACATCCCGGCCTCTACCGCCTCGATCCTCTTCGGCGTCGGGCCGCTGGCGGCGGTCCTCCTGGGCCATTTCTGCTGGGGAGAGCGGGCCAAGCCGCGGGACTTCCTTTTTTGCGCCTCGATCCTGGCCGGAGTGATGCTGGTCGTCGGCTGGCCGCGCGACTTCCATTTCTGGGGCTGCCTGCTGGTGCTCTTGGCGCAGGTCAGCTTCGTCTGCAGCGTCCACTGGTCGAAACGGATCATGCGCGAGGTTTCCAGCGCGGCCTACACCGCGTGGCTGATGGCTTTCGGCGCGCTGTTGTTCCTCCCCTTCACGCTGGGGACGGTGCGGGCCTGGCACTTCGCCCATCCCTTACGGGACGGCCTGGTCATCGCCTACCTGGCGGCCGGGCCGGGGGCTCTGGCCTACTGGCTTTGGAACCGCGGGGTGCGGGCTCTCCCGGGCGGCGTGGCAGGCCTCTTTCTGGGCCTGGAGCAGGTGACAGGGATCCTCCTGGCCGCCGCCCTCCTGGGAGAACGGCTGGGACCGCGCACTTTTTGGGGCGGCGCCCTGGTGATTGTGCCGATCCTGGCGGGCGCTTTTTATCAGTGGCGGCAGCCTCCGGCGGTCATTCCGGATTAGGTCGTGTTAACGAACCGGAAGGGGGCGCGTTGGCCCTAGCTTTTTCCGGGGCATTTCCGCCGGAAATACCCGAATAATAAGAAGCCATGCAAAAGATCCTCTTCGTCGACACGGGCAACAGCGGCCGGTCCCCCATGGCGGAAGCCCTTTTTCGCCAGCAGCTGGGGAACCGCCTGGATATGGAGGTCTCCTCCGCCGGGACCGCGGTGACCGACGAGAAGGCCTTCCCGCACGCCGTCACCGTGATGCAGGAGCGCGGCGTCGACCTCTCCGGCCACCGTCCCCGCCAGGTCACGGCGAAGATCCTGAAGGAGAGCGACCTGGTCTTCTGCATGACCGAGGGGCACCGCGATTCCCTCAGCCACTATTTCCCGGACGAAGCGCACAAGCTCCGCCTGCTCGGGGAGGCGGTTCCCGGCCTGAAGGCGGAGGCCATGGACGTCAAGGACCCCCATTTCGGTTCCGTCGAGGAATACCGCGCCACCCGCAACGTCCTGCGCGACGCCATGCCCCACGTGGAAGCCGCCGCCGACAAGGCCGGCCTCTACGCCTCCCTGGCCAACGCCGAGTGGATCCGCATGGCGAAGGATTCCCTGCGGGAGATCCTGCGCGACCAGGTCAAATAGGCGGCGCGCCTAGGATTGCGCCGCCGGCGCCTGGTTGGGCGCCTCGATGCTTTGCTGCAGCTCCGCCTTGCGGGCGTAGAGGTCCCGGCTGAAGTTTTGCAGCCGCAGGGTGATCTCATGGCACTTCTGCACGGAATCGGCCAAGCCCGCCACGTGCGCCCGCAGCGGCGACTCGGCCGGGCAGTCAGCCTCCAGGAGATAGGCGAAGCCGAGGATCGAGGTGACCTGGTTGGAGAAATCGTGCGCCATCTTTCGCAGCTCGGTGGCGGCCGCCACGTCGTCCGCCAGGGGAAAGAACTGCGGCAGGCCGATTTCCCAGTCCGCCCGGCGGGTGATCTTCATGTTGACCCCGTCATTCTGCACCAGGGCCACTGGCCTCCCCAGGAACTCGACGGCGGCGGTGTCGTCCGTCACGGATTGCCCGGCCGCCTTCACCGCCGCGTAGGCTTCGGAGAGGAGGGAGCGGGAGAAAATCTGCGGCGTCTGCACCGCCCAGACCTTGGCGCGGTCCAGCGTGCGCGAGACGGTGCCGTCCGGGTTTGCCTCCTTGAGAGTGTCGATGGAGGGGTGGCCGCAGACGGCGGCCCCGTGCTCCCGGGCGGCGGCGAAGACCTTGTCGATCAAGGGCGCGTCCAGGAAGGGGCGCGCGCCGTCCTGGATCATGACGTAGTCCAGGCCGGGGTCGACGGCGGCCAGCCCCGCGGCGACCGAGTCCTGCCGCTCCGCCCCTCCGGGAATGACGCGGATGGGGACGGCGGGATCGGCGGGCAGCAGGGCGGCGACCGCCTCCTCCTTCCCGGCCGAGGTGACCACGACGACCTGCCGCACCTGCGGGGAAGCCAGGATCCGCTCCAGGGTGATCTGGAAGACCGTCTTCCCGAGAACGGGAGTGAAGAGCTTGTCGAATCCGAGGCGGCGGCTGGAACCGGCGGCGGCCAGCACCACGCCCAGGCCGTGACCTTGCGCGGGGGCCATCGCTAGCGGCGCTCCTTGGCGCGCTCCGAGGCGACGTCCGAGTAGAAGAGGATGCCCCGTTCCCGCAGGTTGGAGATGAAGGCGGAGAGGTCGTTGGCCGTCTTGGGATCGCGCAGGAGGCGGCCCACGGTGCCCTTGCCGCTTTGGGCTTCCGCCAGGAGGGAGTCGATGCGGCCCATGGCGGAGCGCATGCTCTTGATGGCCTCCCGCAGGTCGGTCGTCGTCTCCGGAGTCAGCACCTCGTTGTTGAGCTTGGCGGAGATGGAGCGCAGCTCGTTGAGGACGGGCTGGGCCGCGTCCGTCAGGGAGGAAAGGCCCGGCGCGCGCTGGCCTTCCACGCGGTCCCCGTTTTTCAGGTAGGGCGCGTCGGAATCGGGGATGGGGTCGATCTGCACGTTGCGGTCCCCCAGGATGCCGACTTCCGCGATGCTGATGCGCGCGTCGCTGCGGATATGAAGGTTTTTGAAGATTTTCAAGTCCACGGAAACGCCCTGGCCGTCCTGCGCCGGGGAGGGGGCGCTGTTGACGATGCCGATGGGCGCGCCCGCCAACTGGACGTCGGACCCCTTGAGCAGGCCGTCGGCGTTGGGGAAGTGGACGTGGATGGTGTAGGTCTTCGAGATCCCCTGGCCGAAGCGGCCGAAGACGATCACCAGGACGGCGATGACCGCCAGGGCGAGGAGGACGAAGACGCCCACTTTGAATTCAAGGCCTTTGTCGTGTTGCATAATGGATGGGTCGGTTAATTCTCTTCCGCCACGTCGTTCTCATGGGAGACGCCGTGGATGAAGTCCCGGATGACGGGGTCCTGCGATTCCTGCATCTCCTGCGGCGTCAGGCGGCAGTAGATCTTTCCCTGGTGGAGCATGGCGATGCGGTCGCCGATGGTGTAGGCGCTTTTCATGTCGTGGGTGACGATCACCACGGTGGTGCCCTGTTCGTTGGCGGTGCGGAGGATGAGCTTGTCGATGCTGTCGGAAGTCTGGGGGTCGAGGCCGGCGGTGGGCTCGTCGTAAAGGATCAGCCGGGGGCGGCTCATGACGGCGCGGGCCAGGGCCACGCGCTTGCGCATGCCGCCGCTCAGGTCGGAGGGCATCTTTTTTTCCTGCCCTTCCAGGCCGACGAGGGCCAGGGCCTCCGCCACCCGCCGCTTCACCTCGGAGGCGTGCGGGGCCTTGAAGGCGCCGACGCGCTCCGTCAGGGAGAAGCCGACGTTCTCCCCCACCGTCATGGAGTCGAAGAGGGCGCCGTTCTGGAAGACCATGCCCATCTCCTGCCGCAGGGGGATCAGATCCGTCTCCGAAAGGTGGGTCAACTCGGTGTCCCGGTACCAGACCTCGCCGGAGTTCGGCTTGAGGAGGGCGATGAGGTGTTTGAGCAGCACGCTCTTGCCCCCGCCGCTGCGGCCGATGATGACCAGTTTCTCCCCCTCGGCGATCTCCAGGTCGACGCCCTTGAGGATCTGCTGCCGCTTGATGGTCTTGTGCAGGTTTTTGACCCGGATCATGTCTTGGAATGGAACAGGGCGTTGAGAAGGAAGCTGAAGAAGAAGTTGGAGACGAGCACCAGGATGGAGGAGTGGACCGCCGCCTGCGTGGTGGCTTGGCCGACGCCCTCCGCGCCGTGCCCGGCGGTCAGCCCCTTGTGGATGCTCACCAGGGCGATGATCATGCCGAAGAAGAGCGCCTTCGTCAGGCCGATCCAGATGTTCTTTACCAGGGTGAACTTGATCATGTTGTGCATGTAGTAGGTCGGGTCGACCTCCATGACCGGCACGGCCACGATCCAGCTGGCCAGGATGCCGATGGCCATGGCCAGGCCCACCAGGAGCGGCATGGAGAGGACCAGAGCCAGAAAGCGGGGGACGATGAGGTATTGGGTGGGATAGACGGCCAGGGCCCGCAGGGCGTCGAGCTGCTCCGTCAGCTTCATGGTGGAGAGTTCCGCCGCGATGGCCGAGCCGACGCGCCCGGCCACCATCAGCGCGCAGAGGACGGGACCCAGTTCCCGGCACATCGCCACCGCCACGACGGGGCCGGTGGCGGAAGCCATCCCCAGTTCCCGGAACTGGAAGAGAGTCTGCGCGGTGAAGACCGCCCCGGTGAATCCGCCGGTGATGAGGACGACGCCCTGGGAGCGAATGCCGCAGAAGAGGACCTGCCGCAGCAGCTGCCTGCAGCGCAGGGGGTAGGTGAAGAGGGTCTGGACGATTTCCTGGAGGAGAAAGCAAGCGTGGCCCGTCGCCTCGATGAAGGCGATGGTTGCCGCGCCGAATTTGGAGATCAGGTGCGTCACGGAGGGAAACGAAACCTTAATGGCGGTGGGCCTATTAGACAAGGCCCCGTATGGCCCGGAAATGGGGGCCGCCCGTCCCTGAAAAGAAAAAGGGCGGCGGAGTTTCCTCCGCCGCCCTTTCCAAGCCGAACCTTCTTTTATCTTTTAGGAAGGATTCTCCGCCGCCGTGGCGGCGGGCGCGTCGGGGGCGCCGCCGGTGGGCGTGAAGGTGAGGGCGTCGTCGGTGACGTCGACCTCGATGGTCTGGGACTCCTTGAGGGTCCCCTTGAGGAGTTCTTCCGCCAGGGGGTTTTCCAGGTAGCGCTCCACGGCGCGGCGCAGCGGCCGGGCGCCGTATTGCGGGTCGTAGCCCTTCTCGATGAGGAAGTCGGTGGCGGCCTGGCTGAGCTTGAGCGTGAGCTGGCGGCTTTCCAGGCGGCGGCCCACCTTGGCCACCTCCAGGTCGACGATCTGCGTCATGTCCGACTTGTTGAGCGAGCGGAAGACGATGATGTCGTCCAGGCGGTTGAGGAACTCCGGCTTGAAGGTCTTCTTCACCTGCTCGAGCATCCGCTCCTTCATCTGCTCGTAGGTGGCCTCGTCCTTGTTGGAGGTGAAGCCGAGCGACCCCTTGTTGAAGCCGGTGTCGGCCCCGACGTTGGAGGTCATGAGGATGATGGTGTTCCGGAAGTCGATCTTGCGGCCCAGGCTGTCGGT
The DNA here is from genome assembly GCA_028283855.1 of Verrucomicrobium sp. Classification (NCBI taxonomy): domain Bacteria; kingdom Pseudomonadati; phylum Verrucomicrobiota; class Verrucomicrobiia; order Verrucomicrobiales; family Verrucomicrobiaceae; genus Verrucomicrobium; species Verrucomicrobium sp. The sequence goes on from JAPWJX010000004.1 coordinate 109,962, forward strand.
GACGATGCCGTCTTCCAGGATCTGCAGGAGCACGTTCCAGACGTCCGGGTGGCCCTTCTCGATCTCGTCGAAGAGGACGACGCTGTAGGGGCGGCGGCGGACTTTCTCCGTGAGCTGGCCGCCCTCCTCGTAGCCGACGTAGCCCGGAGGCGAGCCGATGAGGCGGGAGACGTTGAACTTCTCCATGTACTCGGACATGTCGATCTGGATGAGCGATTCGGAGCTGCCGAAGACGTGCTCCGCCAGGGTCTTGGCCAGCATCGTCTTGCCGACGCCGGTGGGGCCCAGGAAGATGAAGGAGCCGATCGGCCGCTTCGGGTCCTTGAGGTCGGCGCGGGAGCGCTGCAGGGCGCGGCCCAGGGCCACGATCGCCTCGTCCTGGCCGATGACCTTGCCCTTGAGCACGTCGGCGACCTGGAGGAGCTTCTCGCGGTCCTTGGCGGTGACGCGGGAGATGGGCACGCCGGTCCACTTGGAGACGATGTGCATGATGTCGTCCTCGGTCACGCTGACCTCGGCCTCGTCACGCTTCGTGCGCCAGTTGTGGAGGATGGCCTCCAGCTTGTCCTTGGCGTTCTTCTCCTCGTCGCGGAGGGAGGCGGCTTTCTCGAAGTCCTGGGCCTTGATGCAGGCGTCCTTGCGGTTCTTGATCTCCGCCAGCTCGCCCTCGATGTCCTTCACGTCGGGCGGGCGCATGGTGGCGGCGATGCGCGCGCGGGCGCCCGCCTCGTCCATGATGTCGATCGCCTTGTCCGGCAGGAAGCGGCCGGTCAGGTAGCGGTCGGAGAGCTTGGCCGCGGCGACGATGGCCTCGTCGGTGAACTTGGCCTTGTGGTGCGCCTCGTACTTCACCTTCAGGCCCTGGAGGATCTGGATGGTGTCCTCCACGCTGGGGGCCTCCACGGTGACGGTCTGGAAGCGGCGCTCCAGGGCGGAGTCCTTTTCGATGTATTTGCGGTACTCGGCCAGGGTGGTGGCGCCGATGCACTGCAGCTCGCCGCGGGAGAGGGCGGGCTTGATGATGTTGGAGGCGTCCATCGCCCCTTCCGCCGAGCCCGCGCCCACGATGGTGTGCAGCTCGTCGATGAAGAGGATGATGTTCTTGGCCTTGCGGATCTCTTCCATCACGGCCTTGATGCGCTCCTCGAACTGGCCGCGATACTTGGTGCCGGCGACCATGAGGGCGAGGTCGAGGGTGATGACTTTCTTGTCCCGCAGGAGTTCCGGCACGTTGCCGGCGGCGATTTCCTGGGCCAGGCCTTCGACGATGGCGGTCTTGCCGACGCCGGCCTCGCCGATGAGGACGGGGTTGTTCTTCGTGCGGCGGCACAGGACCTGGATGACGCGCTCGATCTCGTTGGAGCGGCCGATGACGGGGTCGAGCTCGCCCTTGCGGGCGACTTCGGTCAGGTCGCGGCCGAAGGACTTGAGCGCGGGGGTCTTGACCTCCTTGCGGGAGCTGGGGCCGGTGGGCTCGCCGCCGCCGGCGGTCTCGCCCGACTCTTCCTCCCCGCCCGATTCCCCGGCGGAGAAGTTGGGGTCGAGTTCCTTTAAGATTTCGTTGCGGGCGCGCTCGAGGTCGATCTCCAGGCTCTTGAGCACGCGGGCGGCGACGCCCTCGCCCTCGCGCAGGAGGCCCAGGAGGACGTGCTCCGTGCCGACGTAGCTGTGGTTGAGCGCCTTGGCTTCCTTACCGGCCAGGGCCAGCACCTTCTTCACGCGGGGCGTGTAGGGGATGTTGCCGGAGACTTTGGATTCCGGGCCGGTGCCGACCTGCTTTTCGACTTCCGAGCGGACGGTCTCCAGGTCGACGCCCATCTTCTGCAGGACGTTGACGGCGACGCCCTGGCCCAGCTTGATGAGGCCCAGGAGCAGGTGCTCCGTGCCGACGTAGTTGTGGTTGAAGCGGTCAGCCTCCTTGCGGGCCAAGGAGAGGACCTGCTGGGCGCGGGGGGTGAAGTTGTTCATGGACATAAATTAAGAGGTGGACTCGGGGGGGGTGATGCCGCCGGCTCCGTTTAAGGTATGGGTGTCGGGCGAGGGAAAGTCACGCAGATGTTCGCGGATGAAGTCGGCGCGCAGGCCGTCCCGTTCCTCGGTGGTGAGCTTGCGGTCGTAGTCCATCTGCAGGTGGGCGGGCTGGGTGCGGATGAGGCACTCGTCGATCTCGAAGCGGCAGGAATCGGGGAAGATTCCCAGGTCGACGCCCAGGCGCATGAGGGAAAGGAGGTTGAGGGCTTCCTTGGAGGAGATGGCGTAGCCGTAGCGCAGGACGCCGTAGGCGCGGCCGACCTGGTCGGCCACGGCGCGGCCCTTTTCCTGCACCAGCTTGGTGCGGGCGTTGTCCTCGTGCTCGATGATCTGGTGGATCACCTTTTGCAGGCGCTCGATGATGGCGGACTCGCCCTCGCCCAGGGTCATCTGGTTGGAGACCTGGAAGAGGTTGCCCAGGGCCTCGGTGCCCTCGCCGTAGAGGCCGCGCACGGCCAGGCCGATGCGGTTGACCGCCTTGATGATCTGGCCGATCTGCTCGGAAAGGACCAGGGCGGGCAGGTGGAGCATGACGGAGGCGCGCATGCCGGTGCCGACGTTGGTCGGGCAGGCCGTCAGGTAGCCGATCTGCGGGGAGAAGGCGAAGTCGAGCTTGGCGTCCAGCTCGCTGTCGATCTTGTCGGCGGCCTTCCAGAGGTTCTTGAGCTGGAGGCCGGCGCGGAAGGTCTGGATGCGGAGGTGGTCCTCCTCGTTGATCATGACGGAGAGGGTGCGGGGCTTGTTCACGGCCAGGCCGCTGCCGGCGTTCTTCGCGGCGTGCTCCCGGCTGATGAGGTGCTGTTCGACGAGGACCTGCTTTTCCAGCGGGGTGAAGTGGTCCATCGAGTCGCTCAGGACGGCGTGGCCCATCTCCGGCAGGGAGAGGACGGCGGGCAGGATGGAGCCGAGGATTTTTTCCCGCTCGGCCTTTTTGGCCCAGCCGGGGAAGGGGTGGCTGTTGAGATTCCGGGCCAGCCGGACGCGGGTGCAGATGACCACGCGGTTGCTCCCGTTATCACCGCGGAGCCACTCGCTGCTCGACTTGAGCAAATTGGCGATCTTCACCTTAAAAACAGTAGGGCTTTTGGGGAGCAATGCAATGGGGAAACCCCTCCATTTATTTACTTAGGCAAGTGACGGCGTTGAGCGCCGGCCGCCGCGTCGGGGAGGGAATCCAAAGGGAAGACCCAGGGTCTTCCCTTTGCATCACACATAGCTGCGGACGACGCCGACGACGACTCCCTGCACGCTCAGTTCCTCGCAAGGCAGGAGGTCGGGGTAGGCGGGGTTTTCCGCCTTCAGGAAATAGGCGCCGCGGCGCTGGAGGAGCCGCTTGAGGGTGCATTCCCCGTCGATCAGCGCGGCGACGATGTCGCCCGGGGTGGCCTGCTTTTTTTCGAGGATGACCAGGTCGCCGTCCTCGATTCCCGCGCCGACCATGCTTTCCCCCTTCACGCGGACGGCGAAGGCCCGGTCCGGGTGGGAGATGCCGACGGTGCTGGGGACGAAGGAGAGGGTCTCGCGCGCGGCGCCCCCGTCGAAGCGGTCCGGGATGCCCGCCGGGATCGACTCGAAGAGGGGGAGTTGGAAGCCGGAAAGGGGGGCGGGCTGGGGCTTTTGCCGCAGGGAAAAGAGCCCCCGGGAGCGGGCTTCCCGCAGGATCATCTTGGCCGCCTCCAGCTTTTCCAGGATGTAGGAGACGGCGCGCGGGCTGGCGAAGCCGCAGTGGGTCTGGATCTCCCGGATGGTCGGCGGGCGGGCGTGGCGCTCGCTGTAATTCTCGATGAAATCGAGCACCATCTGCTGGGAGGCGGTCAGGGGGCGGTCGGCCATATAATACGATTGTATAATAACTTTTCGGCGTGTCAAGGGGGCTCCGAATAGGTGAATTATCTCTTATGCCGGTCCTGCCGCCGCCCCCGCCGCCGCTGCCCAACGTCTGCCTGGGAGAGTCTCACGCCAGCGCCACGCATCTGCGGATCGAGACGGACGCGCTGTCCCGCCTCAAGCCCTGGGGCTACCACATTTTTCTGGCCGAATTGCCCCGGGACGGCCGCGCGGCGGGGGAGCGCTACTTCCGTTCCCCGCGCAGCCGGGGGGATTACGAGCAGTTTCTGGCCGCCCTTGTCGACCTGGCCGATCCGGCGCTGCCCGACACGGCGCGGGAGGAGAAGATCGGCCGCCTGGCCGCCTCGGAAACGATGGCCCACGGCATCGGCCTGACGGTGAAGGCTTACGACGCGGGTTATCAGATCGAATTCGCCGACGTTCCGTCCCGGCAGTGGCTGGGCCCGGCCATGCTGATGAAGGAGCGTAACGAGGCGATCGCCGAGCGGATCGCCGCCTTCGACCGGCAGGGCGTCCTGGCCGTCAACGGCGCCAACCACGTGGCCGACCATGGCGACGGGGCCCGCTCGATCAAGGAAGACCTCCGCGCCGGGGGCCGCGACTGCGAGACTTTCGCCCTCACCATCGGCGGCTGGCGGGCGGACGAGCTGGCGCCCGGCCTGGGCTGGAAGCGCCCCGCCTTCGACCATGAGGCGGCCAGCGCCGACGAGATCCTCTCCGCCCTGGAGCCCAAGCTGCCGCAAAAGATCCCCTTCGCCCGTCCGGGCAGGGCGGCGGTTCCCGCTGGCCGGGGAGGCCGTTCGGTGGAAAAGTAAGGCCATGGCCGCGCCTTCCGACCGTTCCGTCGTCGTCTATTTCGACGGGGTCTGCAACCTCTGCAACGGTTTCGTCGATTTCCTTGTCCGGCGGGACCGCGCCCGCCGCCTCCGCTACGCGCCGCAGCAAGGGCCGACCTACGCCGCCCTCCGCGTCCGCCACCCGGAGCTGCCCCTGCCGGAGAGCGGAGGCCGCTCTACGGAAAACGTGGTCACCGTCGTTACTGAAAATGGGGGGGAGCGGATCTACCACGCCTCCGACGCCGTCCGCGCCGCCCTGGCGGAGCTGCCTGGCGGATGGGGCCTGCTGCGGCTCTTCGGCATCGTCCCGCGCTTTCTCCGGGACGGAGTTTACAAGGTAATCGCGCGGAACCGCTACAAGCTCTTCGGCAAGCGGGAGACCTGCCGCCTTCCGTCGCCGGAGGAAAAGGCGCTTTTCTGGGACTAAGCGGGCGCCGATAGCCGAATTAAGAGGCATGAGCCCCAATGCCTCTCTGAAGGACAAGTCCCCGCGCGGCCTGAGCGGCCGCCTGATCGACTGGGGCGCCGCCCGCCTCGACGAGGTCATCGCCGCCGCCCGCGCCGAGATGCGGGAAGGCCCCGCCCGCCGCCAGGAGGCGAAGGAGACGGACCTGCGTCGCGGCCTCGAGGGCCATCTGGGCAACGTCGTCCGCGCCCGGGAAGGCGTCCTGCGGGAGAGCCACCACCCCGCCCTTTTCGTCCAGGCCAACATCGGCAGCTTGCGCCGCGCCGCCACCCTGGTGGAGCGCGCGCCGGAGCCGCAGCGCGCGGCCCTGATCGACTTCCTGGAGGAAGCTTTTTCCCGCAGCGACGCGCCCGTCCGCGCCACCGCCGCCGGGGCCGTCCTGGCCCTCGTCGAAGACCGCCGCCAGGGCCGCTGACCTCGGCCCTTGTCTAATCGTCGATTGGCTCTAGACAAGGGCGATGGACAAACTCGAAGAAATTTTCCGCCTGCAGGCCGAGCTCAACCTGCGCATCGGCGTGGACACCTCCTCCCTGGACGAGGAGGGGAAGGCCAAGTGGCTCCTCAACTACACCCGCGCCATGAGCCAGGAAATGGCGGAGCTGATCGACAGCGTCCCCTGGAAGTGGTGGGCGAAGTACCAGAAATTCGACGAGCAGAACGCCCGCGTCGAGGTCGTCGACCTCTTCCACTTCCTCGTCTCCATGGCCCAGGTCCTGGGCATGAGCGCGGAGGACATCTACGCCGCCTACCAAAAGAAGCACGCCGTCAACGTGAAGCGGCAGGAGACCGGCTACGCCGTCAAGGACCACGACGATTCCCGCCACGTCTGATCTGATCCGATCCGCGTGAAGAAGATCCGCCTGGACCAGGCCCTGGTGGAGCGCGGCCTCTGCGAATCCCGCGAGAAGGCCCAGCGCGCCATCCTGGCCGGGCAGGTCTGGATCGGCGGCCACCGCGCGGCGAAGGCCTCCCAGCCGGTCCTGCCGGAAACCCCCGTGGAGCTGCGCGCCGGGGAGCGCTACGTCAGCCGCGGCGGGGAAAAGCTGGCCGGGGCGCTGGCCCACTTCGCCATCGCCCCCACAGGCTGGCGCTGCCTGGACGTCGGCGCGTCGACCGGCGGCTTCACCGACTGCCTCCTACAGCACGGCGCGGCGGCCGTCACCGCGCTGGACGTCGGGCGCGGCCAGCTCCACTGGAAACTGCGGCAGGACCCGCGCGTCGACGCGCGGGAGGGGGTCAACGCCCGCGTGCTGGACCCCGCCGTCTTCGGCTCCGGCTACGACCTGGCCGTCCTCGACCTCTCCTTCATCTCCCTGCGGCTGGTCCTGCCCGCCGCCTTCGCCCTCCTGCGGGAGGGGGGCCTTGCCTGCGCCCTCATCAAGCCCCAGTTCGAGGCCGGGCGGAAGCAGGTGGGCAAGGGCGGCATCGTCCGGGACGAGGCCGTGCGGCAGCAGGTCATCGACGGCCTGCGCCGCTGGCGGGAGGAAATCCTGCCCCGCGCGGAGGACCTGGGCGTCGCCCCCTCCGTCCTCAAGGGGACCGACGGGAACCAAGAATATCTTTGGGTCCTGCGGCAATCCGGGGTAAGCTCCCCGCCGTCCGCATGAAGATCGGGGTCGTCGCCAACCGCAGCAAGCCGCAGGTTTCCGCCGTACTGCGGCAGCTCGCCGCCATGGCGGCCGACTACGGCGCCACGCTCCATTTCGAGGCCGCCACCGCCCGCCTGGCCGGGCAGAAGAAGGGCCTGGCCCTTCCGGCCCTCTGCCGGAAGATCGACCTCCTGGTCGTCGTCGGCGGGGACGGCTCCCTCCTGCGCGTCGTCCATGACATCTACCCCAGCCCCGTCCCCATCCTGGGCGTCAACGTGGGCCACCTCGGCTTCCTCACCGCCATCAAGAAGGAGGAAGTCGCCGCCGTCTTCGGCGAGGTCTTCGCCGGGCACCTCCGCTACAGCCCGCGCCGCCCCTTCCGGCTGAAGGTCCATTCCCGCGGCCGCGCCCCCCGCGTCATCCCCTGCGCGCTCAACGACATCGTCGCCAACCGCAGCTCGTCGAGCATGGCCGTCATCCGCGTGGAGGTGGACGGCACCTTCGTCAACGAATACGTGGCCGACGGCCTCGTCGTCTCCACCTCCACCGGCTCCACCGCCTACTCCCTGGCGGCGGGCGGCCCCATCCTTTCCCCGGAATCGTGCGGCATCCTGGTCACCCCCATCTGCCCGCATTCCCTGAGCAACCGCAGCCTCCTCCTGCCCGCGGGCGCGCGGCTGCGCGTCGAGGCCCCGCCCCAGCCCCGGCGGATCGACCTGCAGTATGACGGCGTCGACGGCGGCTCCCTGCGCGCCGGGGATTGGGCGGAGATCGACGTTGCCGAAAAACCTGTCACACTGGCCTTCCTCAAGCACCGGGACTTCTTCCAAATCCTGCGGGAGAAGCTCAAATGGCGCGGCGCCGTCCGGGACGAAATCCCCCAGGAGTCCGCCGCGTAGCCCGGACTGACAGGCGGGCCGCCCTCTTTCCGTCCGCCGGAAAACAACCCCCCTTTTTTCTCCCATGCTGATCGCCGACCTCCTCCGGCCCGAGCGCCTCGCGCTCGACCTGCAAAGCGCCACCGGCCCGGAGGCGATCCGGGAGGTTGCCTCCCTCGTCCAGGACGATCCGGCCATCGTCTCCTTCGACAAGTTCTACGAGCTGCTCCTGGCCCGCGAGCAGCTGGAGTCCACCTACCTGGGCGCGGGCGTGGCCCTGCCCCACGCGCGGGCGGCCCACATCAGGGAGATGACCCTGGCCATCGGCCGGAGCAAGGAAGGCGTCCGCTTCACCGGGGCGCCGGAGCCGGTCCACCTCATCTTCGTCATCGGCACCCCGCAGCGGATGGCCACGGAGTATTTAAGCGTCGTCGGCGGCCTGGCGCGGATGCTCAAAGACGCCCAGGTGCGGGACAGGCTCCTGGCCGCGCACGACGCGCAGGCCTTCATTGAAGTCCTCGAGGCGGCGGAGAAGAGGTTCTAGGCCCGGCACCGCGCCCGCCTGTGGATTCATGCCGAATCCGTATTGGAATAATACTTTCAAAGTATTTCAGCATGAAGCGGGCATCCCTTACGGTGAGGCGCGCCATGCCTGAACTTTTCCACGCGGCCCTCTCTTCCCGTCCGGAAGCCGTGGAAAGCGCGGAGGGAAAGGCTTGTCCGGGGCGCGGAAGAGGGGATAAAGTCGCCTGCTTCTTTTCCCCAGGACAGGTGGCAGAGCGGTTGAATGTACCTGACTCGAAATCAGGCGTACGGGTAACCGTACCGAGGGTTCGAATCCCTCCCTGTCCGCAGTCTTTCCCGCTTCAGGCGGTTCACTCCCCCCTTTTCTCCTAAAATTTATGAGCAAAAAGACCATGAAAGCAGCCGTCGTCCGTGAATTCGGAAAGCCGTTGACCATCGAGGAAGTGCCCGTTCCGCAGCCCGGTCCCGGCGAGATCCTGGTCAAGATCGCCGCCACCGGCGTCTGCCACACCGACCTGCACGCGGTGGACGGCGACTGGCCGGTGAAGCCCAACCCTCCTTTCATCCCCGGCCATGAGGGCGTGGGCCACGTGGCGGCCGTCGGCGCGGGCGTGAACCACCTCAAGGAGGGCGACCGCGTGGGCGTGCCCTGGCTTTACACCGCCTGTGGGCATTGCCGCCACTGTTACGGCGGCTGGGAAACCCTGTGCGAGAGCCAGAAGAACACGGGCTACTCCGTCAACGGCAGCTTCGCCGAATACGTCGTGGCGGACGCGGCCTACGTGGGCCGCCTGCCGGACAACGTGAGCTTCGTGGACATCGCGCCGATCCTGTGCGCGGGCGTCACCGTCTACAAGGGGCTGAAGGTGACCAACACCAACCCGGGAGACTGGGTCGTCGTCTCCGGCATTGGCGGACTGGGGCACCTGGCCGTCCAATACGCCAAGGCCATGGGGCGGAACGTCATCGCCGTCGACGTCGACGACGCCAAGCTCGACCTGGCCAAGAAGCTGGGCGCCTCCCTGGCGGTCAACGCGCGCAAGGCCGATCCCGTCTCCTTCGTGCGGGAGCACACCGGCGGAGCCCACGGCGTGCTGGTGACGGCCGTTTCCCCCAAGGCTTTCGAGCAGGCCCTCGGCATGGTCGGCCGGGGCGGGACGGTGGCCCTCAACGGCCTTCCTCCGGGTGATTTCCCGCTGCCGATCTTCGACACGGTGCTCAACGGCGTCACCGTGCGGGGGTCCATCGTGGGCACCCGCCTGGACCTCCAGGACGCGCTGCGGTTCGCCGGGGAGGGGAAGGTAAAGGCCACGGTCGCCACGGAATCCCTGGAGAACATCAACGACGTGTTCGCCCGCATGCACAAGGGGGACATCCAGGGGCGCATCGTGATCGACTTCGAGAACTAGGCCTTTGACGCCGCGCGGCGGCGGTCCGGTGTGCCCGGGCCGCCGCCTTTTTCATTTTAAGTTTGGCTCCCGCCCTTCCCGTCCCTTACATCCAGGGCTTTATTATGGAAACCACCCTCATTCTCCTGAAGCCCGATTGCGTCACCAAGCGCCATTGCGGCGACGTCCTGCAGCGCTTTGAAAAGGCCGGCTTCCGCATCCGCGGTTGCAAGATGATGAAGCTGGGCTCCGCGGTCCTGCGCGAGCACTACGCCCACATCGCCTCCAAGCCCTTCTTCCCGGAGGTCGAGGCCTTCATGCAGTCCAGCCCCGTCGTCGCCGTCGCCCTGGAGGCGGAAGGCGCCATCGACAAGGCCCGCACCCTCCTGGGGCCGACCGATTCAAAGAAGGCCGAGCCCGGCACGATCCGCGGCGACTTCGGCGTCGACGTCATGGTGAACGTGGTCCACGCCTCCGACTCGGCCGAGGCCGCGCAGGTGGAGCTGGCCCGCTTCTTCCAGGACGGCGAGATCTTCGCCTAAGGATTTTGCCCCGCTCGATGCGGCTCCTTTTCCCGGTCCTGCTTTTCCTCTCCGCGCTCCTGCCCTCCCTGCGGGCGGCGGCGGTGGAGGAGGCCTATTCCTCCGCCACGGTTTGGAACGGGGTGACGGTGGACGACTCCGGCCGCGTCTTCGTCATCTTTCCTCGCATGGAAGGCGGGGAGGGGGTGCGCCTGGCGGAACTGGGGCCGGGCGGGGCGCCCCGCGCCTATCCTGACGCGGCTTGGAACGCCTGGAAGCCGGGGGACGATCCGGCGAAGGCCTTCGTCCACGTAAACGCGGCCCGGATCGGGCCCCATGGGGAGCTTTGGGTGGTCGACACGGGCACGCCGGGCTTCGGCGCGGCGGTGGTGCCGGGCGGCGCGAAGGTCGTCGTTATCGACGTGGCGAAGAACCGGGTGATCCGCGTCTACCCGCTGGGAAAAGAGGCGGTCGGCCCTCACGGCTACGCCGACGATATCCGCTTTCACGGCTCCGTGGCCTATCTGACGGACGCGGGCGTGCCGGGCCTGGTGGTGCTGGATTTGAAGACGGGCAAGACCCGCCGCGTCCTGGACCGCGCCCCCTCGACCACGGCGCGGCGCGCCATGACCGGGGAGGGGAAACCGCTTCAAACCGCCGACGGGAAGGAAGTCCGCATTCACGCCGACCAGCTGGAAGTCTCGCCCGACGGGGAGTGGCTCTATTTCCAGGCCGCCTGCGGGCCGCTTTACCGCCTGGCCACCCGCTACCTGGACGATGTTTTCCTGGACGCCCGGGCGTTGGAAGCGCACGTGGAAAAGTGGGTCGATACGCCCGCGACCGGGGGCACCGCGATCGACGCGGCGGGGAACCTTTACGTGAGCGACGTCGATCGGCAGAGGGTTCTAAAAATCGATCCCCAAGGCCGCGTGACGACCCTCCTGGAAGACCCGCGCCTCCTGTGGGTCGATGCCATGTGGATCGACAACCGGGGCTTCCTCTGGATGCCCGCGGCGCAGATCAACCGGCTGGCGCCTTTCCAGGCCGGGACCGACCGGGTGGAGCGGCCGCTGCGCCTCTTCAAAGCGCAGATCGGCGCGCGCCCGTCACGGTAGCGCCGGCAGGGCGATTTGCGCGGGCCGCCCTCCCCGCTTAGGTATAAATACTGTTATTACAGCCTGGCTTAGGAGGCGGCTTTGTGGGAAACCGGTAATGCGCCAATTGCAATATTGGCAAATAACCTTCTGCTTACCCCTTATGAAAAACACCTTGATCCTCGGGCTCGCGCTGGTGTGCGGGCTTTTTTCCTTTAACCCGGCCGTCCACGCCCAGGCCAATCCGGCCGCCACGCCGGAAAGCCGGAACAGCTGGATGGAGAAGCACGAATTGTTCAACCTGGTCCTGAAGAAAAACAAGGGCAAGTTCGACACCGCTTTTCTGGGCGACTCGATCACGGAAGGCTGGCGGGGCCGTGCGCAAGACGTCTGGGACAAGACTTTCAGCGCGTATAAGCCGTTCAACCTGGGCATCGGCGGCGACCGGACGGAAAATGTCCTGTGGCGCATCGACAACGGGATGTTCGACGAGTTCCAGCCGAAGGCCCTGGTTCTCATGATCGGCACGAACAATCTTTCCAAGAAGCACACGCCGGAACAGACGGCGGAAGGCGTCCGGGCGATCGTTGACGATATCCATAAGCGTTCCCCCGGCACCAAGATCATCGTGATGGGCATTCTGCCCCGCGGCCAGTCCGCGACCGATCCGATGCGCGCCCTGGTCCAGCAGACCAACGAGCTGGTCAAAAAGATGGCGGAGGAAAAGGGGCTGGCCTACCTCGACATCGGCCCGAAGCTGTTGGAATCCGACGGATCGATCACCAAGGATACGATGCCCGATTTCCTTCACCCGACGAAGAGAGGCTATGAGGCGTGGGCGGAGGCCGTGGCCCCCGTGCTGGCCGCCGACGAGAAGACGACCAGCACCGCCTCCACCGAGTGAAGTTTTAGGCGGCGGGAGGAAAAAGGGCCTGTTTCCTGCTTCCTCCCAGGGGAGGAAAAGGCCTATGACGATTCCCACGTCCCAGGCGGCGGGGTCCGCCGCCCAAAACCAATACGTCCGCACGATCCTGGCCATCGCGTCGGGGTCGGCCCTGGCCTCCGGCGGGGATGCCGCGGGCATCGCGGTCAGCGGCCAGCTCGACGCCCGCAGCGCGCGGCTGGGAGCGGCGGCGAACAATGTCGACGACATGGTCTCCCTGGCCCAGACGCAGCAGGGATTCCTGCAGGGGGTCCAGGATAGCCTGACCCGGATGAGCGTCTTGGCCCAGCAGGCTTCCAGCAACGTCTTCGGCGCGGACGCGCAGGCCGCCTACTCGGCCGAGTTCGACAGCCTCAAAAACCAGATCGACCAGGTGACGCAGAACGCCAGCTTCAACGGCCAGCCGCTCTTTTCCGGCGGCGCGGTGAGCACGACGGTGAACGCGGACGGGACGCAGGACGGCCTTTCCCTGGGTTCCCTGGACACGGGGACGCTGGGCCTCTCCGGCGTTTCCCTCGACACGCCCGCCGACGCGCAGGACGCGCTGAGCAAGGTGAACGCGGCCTTAAGCTCCGTCACCGGCCGGAGCGCCTCCGTCTCCGCCGACATCTCCAAATTCAACTTCTACGCCGCCAATATCGGCACGGAGCAGAATAGCGTCCTCTCCGCCAACAGCTCGATTTCCGACGCCGACGTGGCCAAGCAAAGCACCGCCCTGGCCAGCGCGGGCATCCGCAACCAGCTGGACATGGCCGTGCGCGCGCAGGCCAACCGCAGCGCCAAGAATGTCCTCAATCTGCTGACGTCTCCCTGACGGAGGCGGGCATCGCAAGCAGGGGAATTCTGGCCCATAGGGGGAATTCCCCATGGAAATAACGGGAAAGGCGTGTACATTTTCCCCCGATGCAACCGCTGCCGCGCCGCCTTTCGACCGACTTTCTCATTCTGAGCGCCGCCGGGGGCGCTGCCGACGCCGCGGGCTTCTTCGGCCTCGACCACGTCTTCACGTCTAACATGACGGGGAACGTCGTCCTCTTCGGCCTGGCCCTGGGGCAGACGAAGTGGACGGAAGCCTTCGAGGCGTTCGAGGTGATCGCCTTCTTCATGCTGGGCGCCTTCATCGGGGCGTGGCTGGCCAAGAAGATCGACCGGCACGACTGGCCCCGGCTGGTCCGGCGGGTGCTCCTGCCGCAAATCGTGCTCATGACGCTTTTCAGCGTCGCCTGCATGTGGGAGCACTGGGAAGTGGAACACCTGGCCTCCCTCCTGGCGGTGGCCATGGGCCTGCAGGCGTCCGCGATCAACCGGGCCAAGATGCCGGGCGTGGTCACCACCGCCGTCACCGGAACCATCACCACCATGTCCAACGGCCTGATGGAATTTTTCATGAAGGTCCCCGGCGCGCCGCACGGGCAGCAGATCGCTTTCCAGTTCGGCGCCGTGTGCTGCTTCTGCCTGGGCGCCCTGGGCAGCGGCCTGCTGACCCTTTACTACGCCACCTGGGTCGGCTGGTTTCCGACCGTCCTCATCGCCCTCGTGATCCTGCGCAATCTCAACAACGAGCCGGAAAAGCGGGACTAGGGCGCATCTCCATTCAGAGCGCTGCCCCGCCCCCGTCGTTGCGCGTCCCTTCACCTATTTCTAATTGCCCCCGGGCCCCGCTAGTGAGTCTGAGTCGCCCCTTGAAAGGGGTGCGCTAACGCGCAGGCATTCGCTTCAGGCCCCCCGGCGCTCCCCATTTCTGAATGGAGATGCGCCCTGGGCGGCTTCTCTCCGCGCCATCCAGCGGGAGAGGAAGTAGGAGCCGATCACCACGCCGGCCGCCACGGCCTGCGCCGCCAGGCTTTCCGCCGTGGGGAAGAGGGAAAACCAAAGCCCGGCCCAATCGGGGAGCCATCCTTCCAGCCACGGGATCTTCGTCGTGGGGATCCAGCCCGCCAGCTGCATTTCCTGCGCCTGCTCGCCGACCATGACCAGGAAGACCAGCCCCAGGAGGAGGCCGGTGACGACGAGCATCCGCCGGTAGGGCAGGCGGCGATGGGCCAGGAAGGTGAGGACGGCGACGATGCCGGTCAGCAGCAGCCCGATGGCCGCGCCGGCCGCCACCACCCGGCCGCCAAGCTGCAGGTAGTAGCCCTGGAGGAAGAGGACGATCTCAAACCCCTCCCGGTAGAGGGAGGTGAAGCCGAGCAGCCCCAGGCCCAGGAGGAGCCGCGCGCCGCTTTCCTCCGCGGCCAGGCGGCGCCGTTCCTTGTGGTGGAGGGCGATCCAGCCGCCCCAGTAGATCTTGTGGAAGAACCAGTTCATGATGACCATCAGGACGGCGATGGCCACCAGGCCCGTGGCGGCCTGGAGGTCGAGGGCGGGGACGCTGTCACCCAGGCTGGTGACGATCCGCGCCGCCACGATCCAGGTCAGCAGGGTGGCCAGCAGCCCCGCGCCGACGCCCCAGAACACCGGCTGTTTGTCGGCGGCCCGGGGGCCGGTCATGCCGGAGGTGAGGGCGGCCAGGACCAGCACGCATTCCAGCCCTTCCCGGAAGACGAGAACGGCGATGTTGAAGAGGACGGCGGCGGAGCCCAGGCCGGGCCGGGCGGGGTCGGGCGCGCCGCCCTGGGTGCAGGCCTGCCAAAGCAGGACGCCGGCGACCAGGAGGAGGCCGGCGGCGGAAAGAAGGCTCTTTAAGCTCAAGGGAGAGGAGTAAAGGGAAGGAACCGCCCGGGCGCTAACGCGGGATTGTCCCCGGCGCGCCGATAATTGCTGCCCGCGGTCAGGGCGGAGGATGAGCGGGGTTTTGCCCGGCGCGGGCCGAGGGGGTATAAAGGGGCATGGCCCGCGTCATTTTCCACCTGGACATGGACGCGTTCTACGCGTCGGTGGAGCAGCGGGACCGGCCGGAGCTGAAAGGGCGGCCCGTCATTGTCGGCGCGCCGCCGGACCGGCGCGGCGTGGTCTGCGCCGCCAGCTACGAGGCGCGCCGCTTCGGCGTCCGCTCGGCGATGCCCTCCCGCACCGCGGGGCGGCTTTGCCCGGAGGGGGTCTTCGTCCGTCCGCGAATGGAGGCGTATCGGGAGGAGTCCCGCCGGATCATGGCCCTCATCGCGGCGGAAGGGGCGGAGATCGAGCAGGTCTCCGTCGACGAGGCCTACCTGGACTTCTCCTCCCGCTTTCCCGGCCTGCAGGCCGATGCCGCGCTCCAGGCGGCGGTGCCGCTGGCCCGCGCGCTGAAGGAGACGATCCGTCGGGAGCGCGGCCTGGCCGCCAGCATCGGCATCGGCGGAAATAAGCTGGTGGCCAAGCTGGCCAGCGATTCCGGCAAGCCGGACGGCCTCCTCCTTATCCCGGAGCGGGACAAGGCCCTTTTTTTGCGCTCCTTCCCCGTCTCCGCCCTGCACGGGGTGGGGCCGGTGACGGCGCGGCTGTTGGTGGAGCAGGGTTTGCCGACCGTCGGCCATCTCCAGGACTATGCGGGAGACCTGCGGGCGCTGGTCGGCTCTTTCGCCGGGACGTTGGCCGCCTTTGCCCGGGGGGAGGACGGCCGCCCGCTGGACCGTGACAGCTTCACCAAGAGCATCAGCAGCGAGACGACCTTCGAGCGGGACAGCGCCGACCGCCCCCTGCTCCGCGCCGCCCTCCGGGAGCATGCCGCCGACATTGCCGCCAAGCTGGAGAAGGAGGGGCTGGCCGCGCAGACGGTGCAGGTGAAGGTGCGCTACGGGGATTTCACCACGCTGACCCGGCAGTGGAGCGTGCCGCTGCCCGTGCGCGCCGCCCCGGAAATCTACCGCCTTTCCTGCCTTATCCTGGCCAAGCACTGCCTGGTCAATCGCCCGCTGCGGCTTTTGGGCGTCGGCGTCAGTAACTTGTGTCCGCCGGTCCCGCAGCTGGTTTTCCCGTTTATATCAGAAGAACGGGCGGCTTAGGAAAAACAGTCCCTGCTTAAACTGGGCCAAGGAGTTAGGCAGGGAAAAAATGGGTACTTTTGCTTGCAAGAAGGGAAATGTACCGCTTTATTTCCCCAGTTGGTGAACTTAATTTCACCAATCTTAATTAACAAAATAAGGGAATTAATGAAGCAATACATCCAGGCCCTGATGGCTGCCTTAATCGCCGTCGTAGTCGCCCAGGTCGCCACGGCCGGGGATAGCAAAGTGTACGATTCCAAGGACACGAAGAACCTCACCGCCGGTGAGAAGTTCGAAGAGTACGCCACCGGCTGGAACGTTGAAGTTTTCGGCGGCGCCACGCCCTTCCAGACGGGCACCTTCCGCGCCGGCACTCCGGCCGGTACCGCCAACCTGCACACCGATGACCGCATCAACGGCGTCGCGGGCGCCAAGGTCGGCTACGTGTGGAATCCCGGCTGGCACCTGGCCGACGTTCCCGTCCTGCCCTCCCTCGACCTCGAAGGCTTCTGGACCGGCTACCAGGCCGGTTCCCAGTTCAAGGCCAGCGGCGGCGTTGCCGGCGGCCCCGCCGAGTTCATGACCAATCAGGACATTTACGTCGTCTCCGTCGACCCGACGGTCAAGTTCCAGCTCGGCCGCTTCCGCCCCTACGTGGGCGTGGGCGTCGGCGCCGCCTACCTGACCGCCGATGGCGGCCACGTGGCAGCCGGTGGCGCTTCCACCGCCCTGGCCGGTTCCTCCAACGACTTCGCCTTCGCCCTTCAGGGCCTGGCCGGTCTGGAAACCTTCATCAACAAGAACTGGTCGATCGACATCGGCTACAAGTATCTGAGCCTGCTCAACCCGACCTTCGGCTCCCAGTATGCCGGCGGCGTCCCCGTCAACACCGCCTTCCCGAACTGGTACGGCCAGCACATCGTCACGGCCGGTATCAAGTTCTACTTCTAAGCCTTTAGAAGCGTAGAATGGCGCGCCTGGGCTTTAATCCAGGCGCGCCTTTTTTTTGAAATGACCGCACCATTTGCCACCTATCTCTGGATCGCCTGTGGAGGCGCTTTGGGCACCGTCTGCCGTTTTTGGCTGGGGGGTTTCGTCGCGCAGCGTTTTCCGGTTTTCCCGATGGGCACCCTGATCATTAACGTGACGGGATCGTTCGTCATCGGCCTTTTCGCCTCCCTGACCAGCGGAACGGGGCCCCTTCTGGTCCCGCCGGCCGTCCGGGCTTTCGTGATGGTCGGAATTTGCGGCGGCTACACCACCTTTTCCTCCTTCAGCCTGCAAACCCTGAACCTGGCCCAGGACGGCGAGTGGCTGTATGCGGGGCTTAACGTCCTGCTCTCTGTCTTCCTGTGCCTTCTGGCGGTCTGGGGCGGCCATGTCGCCGGCCTCTTTCTGCAAAAATAACCCTTATGCAAATCCCCTCCAGCGCCACCCTCCTGCGGGTCTTCATCGGCGAGTCCGACCGTTGGGAAAACCTTCCCCTTTACGAGGCGATCGTTCAAAAGGCCCGCGCGGCCGAGCTGGGCGGCGCCACGGTGCTGCGGGGGCAGATGGGCTACGGCGCCAGCAGCCGTATCCACACGGCCAAAATCCTGCGCCTCTCCCTCGACCTGCCCTTGGTCATCGAGATCGTCGACAGCCGGGAGAAGGTCGAGGCGTTCCTGCCGCAGCTTAAGGAAATGACCCATGGGGGCGGCCTCATCACCCTGGAAAAGGTCGAGGTGGCCCATTACGCGCCCCGGAAAGCCTAACTGGCAGGGTACCTGCTGTTCTGCGCCCCGAAATGAACCCGCCGCCTCTCCAGAAATGGGCCGCCGCCTATATCTCCCTTTGCGGGGAGACCCCGGCCCCTCAGGGCGCGGTGGAGCATGAGGTCCTGCGCGCGGAAACCAAGGCGGCCCTGGGCGTCCAGCGGACGCACGATCTCAAAAAGGTGCTGGGCGTCTCCTACCTGGATATGGGCGTGGCCCTTCAGCGGGCGGGCGCGGACAAGGCGGTGATGCGCCGTTTCGAGGCCGATTTCATCGCGCCCCGGTCCGCCGGGGAAGAGGCGTCTCTGCAAGGCCTGGAAAGCCTGGCGGGGCGCGCCCGGACGATCGACGCCGCTTTTCTGAAGGAGTGGATCGCTCTGCACGGGCGCCTGCATGAGGGGCAACCGGCCATCCCCGCCGAGATGCGGCGGCGGGAATCCCTTTTCGCCCGCAAGACGGCCGACATCCTCGGGCCGCTGGGCTGGACCAACACCCGCTTTGAAGGGGAGTTGCGGCGGGCCGGGATGCCCGCCCGCGACCGGCTCCATTACTCGCTCGCGCTGGAGGGGGTGACCCTGCTGCATAGCGAGGAGAGTCAGGCGCAGCGGGAGAGCCGCCATTTCCGCAGCCGGGAGGAAACCTGGGGGGCCATCCTTCGGGAGGCCTCTTCCGGCCAGGCCCAGCCGCCGCGCCTTTTCGAGGGGATCGCCTTCCGCCGCGCGGCGGCGGAGTCCGCGCCCGGGGAGAACGCGGGCCTTATCCAGGACCGCTAGGACGCGGAGTCCAGGCCCCGGTATTTCCTGACCAGGGAGCGCCCACGCAGGAGCGCCCATAGCAATCCCGCCCCCAGCATCGCGCTGGTGCGCGGCTCCGGCACGGCGGAGACGCTGTTGATGCTCAGGCTGGTGAACGAGGTGGAGTTGCCCAGCAGGCCCGCCGCGGTGCTGCCGGTGAGCGTGAGGACGAACGGGGAGGTGGTGTTAAGGGTGGTGGGCGTGGTGAATTGGAAGGTGCCCGTGGCGGTCCCGCCGAAAAGGTTCAGCAGATTGAGCGCCCCGCCCAGGATGCCCACACCCGTGCTGGTATCGGCCAGCGTGACGCCGCCCTGGGTCAGGGTGAAGCTCAGGTTGCTGAACAGGCTGACGGCGGCGGCGCTGGCGGCCGTGATCGTCAGGGCATAGGTGGAGCTGGCGTCAAAGCTGTTGCCGGTGAAGGTTTTGGTGGCGCTGAAGGAGTTGCCGATGGCCAGGACGCCTCCCCCCGCCAGGATGAAGGAGCCGGGATTGGAGGAGGAGTTGATGGTGAGCGTCTCGCTGTAGACCGCCCCGGCGGAAAGGGTGACGGTGGCGTTCCAGTTCGGCCCGATCACCCCGTTTGTCGTGTCGCCGAAGAGGAGGAGGCTGGAGGCCGTCAGGGAGGTGCCGCCGGGGTTCGTTCCGGAGAAGGCGTTGGTGACGGCGGTGAAGGTCGCTTCGGCTCGCGGGGCGGAGGCGACCCCAAGCAGGGCGGCGCAAAGGGCGAGAGTGAAGGCCTTTTTCATGGTGTTTGTGGGGTTGAGGAGAGGAGCCTCCTATTTGTTGTACAAAAGTAATACAAATAGGAAACAAGTCAAGCGGGGAGGGAAAGGGGGGCTTTTCCATTGTCTCTTATGGGGAAGGGGGATAAGGTTGTTTTTCCTTATGACGCTTACCGAGAAAATCCTGGCTCGGGCGGCCGGAAAGGCTTCCGCCGCGCCCGGGGACAACCTCTGGGTGAAGGTGGACACCCTCCTGACCCACGACGTTTGCGGTCCGGGGACCATCGGCGTCTTCAAGCGCGAGTTCGGCGCCCAGGCCAAGGTCTGGGACCCGAAGCGCGTGGTCATCATCCCCGACCACTACATTTTCACCGCCGACTCGATGTCGAACCGCAACGTCGACATCCTGCGCGATTTCGTCCGCGAGCAGGGCCTGCCCTACTTCTACGACGTGATCGACGACCCGGAGGGCCACTGGCACTTCGACGCCGCGCAGGGCCAGCTCAAGCGCCAATACGGCAAGGGCTTCGCGGGCGTCTGCCACACCGCCATGCCGGAAAAGGGGCACGTCCGTCCCGGGGAGATCCTCTTCGGCACGGATAGCCACACCTGCATGGGCGGGGCGTTCAACATGTTCGCCACCGGCATCGGCAACACGGACGCGGGCTTCGTCCTGGGCACCGGCAAGCTGCTGGTGAAGGTCCCGGAGACGATGCGCTTCTTCCTGGAAGGGGCGATGCGCCCCGGCGTGATGGCGAAGGACGTCATCCTCCACATCATCGGCCAGATCGGCTTTGACGGCGCCACCTACCGCGCCATGCAGTATGAGGGGCCGGGCGTCGACTCCCTTTCCATGGACGACCGGATGACCATCGCCAACATGGCCATCGAGGCCGGTGCCAAGAACGGCATCTTCCCGGCCGACCAAAAAACCTTCGACTACGTCGAGGCGCGCATCCAAAAGAACGGCACCCGCTCGGAATACGACCCCGTCGAGCCCGACGCCGACCAGACGTTCGTCTACGACACGCGGATCGACCTTTCCCAGCTGGAGCCCACCGTGGCCATGCATCCCAACCCGGGCAACCGCGCCCTGGCCAAGGAGCTGGGCAAGGTGGAGCTGGACCGCGCCTACGTCGGCTCCTGCACCGGCGGCAAGACCTCCGACTTCCTCGCCTTTGCCGAGGTGATCAAGGGCCGCCGCGTGAAGATCGACACCTTCGGCGTGCCCGCCACCCCGCAGGTCGTCGAGGAGCTGCAGACCACCCAGTGGGACGGCCGCAGCGTCTGGGACATTCTGGAAGGCGCCGGCGTGCAGATGACGGAGAACGCCTCCTGCGCCGCCTGCCTGGGCGGGCCGGTCGACACCTTCGGCCGCCTGAACAAGCCGATCAAGTGCATCTCCGCCACCAACCGGAATTTCCCCGGCCGCATGGGGCACAAGGATTCCCAGGTCTTCCTGGCCTCCCCCTACACGGTGGCGGCCTCCGCCCTGACGGGCCGGATCACCGATCCGCGGGAGTTCCTGGCCGCCGCCTAAATGAGAGGGGCCTGGCTCTCCTTCTGCCTGGGGGCGGCGCTCCTTTCCGGATGCGCCAGCATTTCCGGAAACGACGCCGCCTTCACCGGCATGACGAAGGACAAGGCCTCCTTCAGCACCACCGGCCCGGAGCAGATGGTGCCGGACCGCTACCTGCCCGCCGGGACGCGCCTGCGCGTCATCGGCCACGGCGGGGACTCAGTCCTCGTCCAATTGGTCGACGGTTCCACCGGCTTCGTGCCGGAGGACAAGGTGACTCTGGCCCCGGACCAGGGGCCGCTTCAGCCCTAGTCCTGCTGTACAATGGCGGACGCTTCCGCTAACTCTTCCCGGATGTCCCCTTCCGATCTGCTCTCGAACTACAAGCCGAGGGAGGCCTCCCGCGACGAATGGCGCACCGGCAGCCCGGAGACCCGCGGCATCTACGACCATATCGAAGGGGTTCTCTCCCGCTACTCCGCCGCCGAAATGGAGCGGCTGGTCCGCCGCGCGGGGGAGTTCATGGAAGGGCAGGGGATCACCATCGCCCCGCGCGACGCGGCCGAAGGCGGCCATGGCCAGGTAGAGCGCGTCTTTCCCTTCGACTTCTTCCCCACCGTCCTCTCCGCCGCCGAATGGACGGAGGTGGAGGCGGGCCTTTCCCAGCGGATGGAGGCGTGGAACGCCCTCCTGCGCGACCTCTACGGCCCGCAGGAGATCCTCAAGGCGGGCATCATCCCCTACGACTTGGTCTACGGCGATCCGCGCTACTGCCGGGAGTGCGTGGGCCTCAAGCCGACGCGGGACATCTTCCTTCACGTCGCCGCCGTCGACCTCCTGCGGGACGAGGCGGGCCGCTGGGTGGCCTCGGAAGACCAGCTCTCCAATCCCACCGGCGCCAGCTACGCGCTGCAGAACCGCCGCACGCTGGTCCAGCTCTGCCCGGCCCTGATCGAGGGGCAGCCCGTCCGCCCCGTCCACCACTATCCCACGCGGCTCTTGGAAACCCTCCAGGCGGTGACGCCCACGGGCCGTTCCACCGCGCGCGTCGTCCTCCTTTCCCCAGGCATCGAGAGCGGCGCCTACTATGACCATGCCTCCCTGGCGCGGCAGATGGGCATCCCCCTCGTGCAGGGGGGCGACCTCATCGTCCTGGACAACCACGTTTACCTAAAGACCATCGCGGGCCTGGAGCGCGTGGAGGTGATCTGCCGCCGCCTGTCCAGCGCCTTCATGGACCCCATCACCTTCGAGCCGGACAGCTTCCTGGGCGTGCCGGGCCTGGTCTCCGCCGTGCGGAAGGGGACGGTGACGATCGCCAACTCCCTGGGCGCCGACATCGGCGACAACCGCGCCCTCCAGTCCTACCTGCCCGCCGCCATCGAGTTCTACCTCGGGGCCAAGCCGCTCCTGCCCTCCGTCAAAAGCCACAGCTGCCACGACGTCGACGTCCGCGCGCAGGTCTTCGAGAACTGGGACAACTACCTCGTCAAGACCGCCTACGCGCCGGAGCCCGGCGGCCCCGGCGGGCTGTGGGTCGGCCGGGAAATGGACGCGGAGGCCCGTGCTGCGCTGCAGGCGCGGATCGAGGAGCAGCCCGCCGCCTACGTCGCCCAGCCGGCGGTCTCCTTCTCCACCTCCCCCACCTGGAATCCGGCCACCCTTTCCCTGGAGCCGCGCCACGTCGGCCTGCGGGCCTTCGTCCTTCAGCAGGACCGGCCCGTCGTCACCTCCTGCGTTCTCACCCGCCACGCCTCGCGGGAGGGATCGCTCCTCCTTTCTCCCGGCTCCGGCGGCGGGAGCAAGGACACCTGGATCCTGCGCGGCCCGCGCCGGGAGGAGGGCACCGCCGAAACGGAGGAGGCCAGCTCGCACGACAACGGACGCCTGCCTCTGGGCAGCCGCACGGCGGAAAGCCTTTATTGGATCGGCCGCTACGCGGAACGCGCGGAGGGGACCGTCCGCCTCCTGCGCGTCGTCCAGCAGCTGCGGCTGGAAGGGGCCGCCTTCCAGGACTCCCGCGCCTGGCAGCCGCTGTGGGACGCTTTGGCCAGCGCCACCGGCCACTCCTCCCGCTTCTTCAAGAAGCCGGCCCTGCAGGAGCCGGTCAAGCTGGCGCAATACATCCTTCTGGACGGCGACAATCCCTCCTCCGCGCTTTCCTGCCTGCGCCGCGTGCGGCGGAACGCGCAGCAGGTGCGGGAAGCCCTGCCGCCGGAGGTCTGGGCGGTCCTCAACGGCCTCTACCTGAAGCTGGCCGCCGCGGCGGAAAAGGGGAAAGCCCCGGAACTGGTCGAGCGGCTCCAGTCGATGAGCCTGCAGGACGAGGTCCTCACCGGCCTGGACGAGCTTTCCGGCAGCGTGGAGAAGCACATGCTCCACAACGACGCGTGGCACTTCTGGCAGATCGGCCGCTTCCTGGAGCGCGCCCTCTTCACCGCCCTGACCATGCGGCAGGTCTTCCTGAAAAGGAGCAACGAGCGGGCCGCGGCGGGCCGCGCCGCGCTGGCGGAGGACGACAACCTCGACGCCCTCCTGCGCATGCTGGCCGGCCAATACGCCTACCGCAGCTCCTACCACACGCGGCCCGTCGGCCGCCAGGTGGCGCGCCTCCTTGTCCAGGACGCCGAGTTCCCCCGCTCCCTCGTCTTCGCCCTGGAGGCGATCCAGGAGGCGCTGCGCGCCACCTTCGGCGCGCGGAAGGTCGATCCCGGCACCCCGCTCCACTATTGCAGCCATCTTCTTTCCGAACTGAACTTCGCCGACATCGCCGGGTTCTTCCCGGCGACGGCGGAGGAGCGCGGACGCGGGCGCGGAAAGGGCCTGCCGGAATGGATGGACGGCGTCGTCGAGCGGCTGCTGGAACTGGGGACCCAGGTCTCCGACCACTACCTCAACCACCAGGCGGCCACGCCGGTCCGGTTGCAGAAATGAAGTTCCGCATCGTCCACACGACGCAGTACGAATACTCGGCCCCCGCCATCGAGTGCTACAGCGAGCTGCGCGTGCGGCCCCGCAACACCCTGCGCCAGGTCATCACCGACCATGTGACGGAGGTCGTCCCCCGCGTGCCGCTGGAGGTCTTCGTCGATTACTGGGGCAACTGGGGAGAGTCCCTCTCCGTCCCCTTCCGCCACCAGCGTCTCTCCGTCACCTCCCGCTGCACGGTGGAGACAAGGCCCTTTCACGATCCCATCGGCGGCCTCGACCTCTCCGTCAGCGAGGCGGCCCACCTCTGCCTGCCCAAGCGCCGGGAGCTGTACGATTTCCTGATGCCCTCGGAGCTGGTCCAGATCCCCCCGGAGGTGGAGGAAATGGCCCGCGTCCACCTGCCGCCGCAGGCCTCCTTCACCCCGTCCATCCTGGCCCTCAACGAATACATCTACCGCAATTTCAAATACCAGCCCGGCGCCACCACCGTCAGCACGCCGGTGGCGGAGGTGATCGCCAAGCGGCGCGGGGTCTGCCAGGACTTCGCCCACCTCTTCATCGCCGTCCTGCGCGCGGCCGGGATCCCGGCCCGCTACGTCAGCGGCTACATCGAGACCGAGTCCCAGGCGGAGGCCTCCCAGGCCGGGCACGACCTGCTGGCCCGCCACGGGGGGAGCAAGGCCCGCGATCCGTTGAACGACCCCCTCGTCGGCGCCACGGCCAGCCACGCGTGGCTCGAGTTCTGCGCGCCGAACGGGATCTGGGTCGGCATCGACCCGACGAACAACATGCTGGAGAGCGAGCGGCACGTGCAGATCGGCATCGGCCGGGACTACGCCGACGTGCCGCCCCTGCGCGGCGTCTTCAAGGGGGCGCGGAAGCAAGTCCTCTCCGTGAAGGTCACCGTGGCCCGCACCCCCGGGGAGGACGCCGATCCGGCGGCGCTCATCTAGGACGAATCCCATGCGCCTCCGCATCCGCCACCACACCGTCTACCGCTACGCGGAGGCCGTCTCCTTCGGGCCGCATCACCTGATGCTCCGCCCCCGGGAAGGGCATGAGCGGGTGATCGAAAGCTCCCGCCTCCTGGTCAGCCCCGCGCACACCCTGCGCTGGCGCAGCGACGCCTACGGAAACTCCGTGGCCATCGCCGACTTCTCCACCCCGTCCGAGGTGCTGCAGGTGGAGAGCGAGGTGGTGGTCCGCCAGCTCGTCTCCAACCCCTTCGACTTCCTCCTCGACCCCCACGCCGTCTCCTTTCCCTTTTCCTATGACGCCGGCGAGCGGGCCGATCTGGAGCCCTGCCTGGAACCCCTTTACCCGGACGAGGCGGAGATCGTCCGCGACTGGCTCGACGCCGCCGCGCCCGCGCCGCCCGTGGAGACGCTCGCGTTCCTCGACGCGCTCAACCAGGCCATGCGGCGCGACTTCCAATATCAGCGCCGGGAAGAGCCGGGCGTGCAGACCCCGGCGGAGACGATCGCCAAGCGCAGCGGCTCCTGCCGGGACTACGCCACCCTCTTCCTGGAGGCTTGCCGCCAGGCGGGCTTGGCCGCCCGCTTCGTCAGCGGCTACGTCTACAATCCCAACCACGACCACGGCTCCACCCACGCCTGGGCGGAGGTCTACCTCCCCGGCGCGGGCTGGAAGGGCTATGACCCGACGGCAGGCCTCCTGGCCTGCGAGATCCACGTCCCCGTCGCCGTCGCCCGCCATCCGGCGGCCGCCGCGCCCGTCGCCGGGGTCTTCTACGGGCCGGGCCGCTGCCTGGGGATGGACGTGACGGTGCAGGTAAAGGAGGTGGCGTGACGACGCTCGCCCAGGTGGGCCGCGCGGTCGACGCCGCCTTGGCCCGCTCCGGCGTCGCCGTCACCGTCGGCGGGGAGCCGACTTTCATCGCCGCCGACCACCGGCACGCGGAATGGAACTTCGACGCCCTGGGGCCGGAGAAGCTGGCCTACGGCCGCCGCTTTGCCGCCGCGCTGCGGCGCAAGCTGGCCCCCGGCTGCCTGGTGACCCACACGATGGGCAAGCAGTATCCGGGCGAGCCGCTGCCGCGCTGGGCCATTGGCCTTCATTGGCGCAAGGACGGCAAGCCGCTGCTGCCGGGGAAGGGAATCGCCTACCGCCTCGACCGCGCGGGCCTGCAAAAGCCGGAGGCCGCCGCGCGGCTGGCCCGCGCGCTGCCCGCGCTCCTCAAGCTCAAGGCGAAGCCCTTGCCCGCCTTCGAGAATCCGCCGGGGAAAAAGCCCGCCGGGTGGGTGCTGCCGCTGGACGGCGGCGCGGGCGCGTGGACCTCGCCCGCGTGGAAGCTTCCCGGGCCCTGCCTCCTTTGGCCGGGGCAGAGCCCCCTGGGCCTGCGCCTCCCGCTGGGAGAGCTGCCGCCGGAGACGCCGCGCCGCGCGCTGACGGTGGAGACGCGGGATGGGGAGCTTTCCGTCTTCCTGCCCCCGGTGGAGAAGCTGGAGGATTACCTCGACCTGCTGCGCGCCGTACGCGCGGCGGCGGGCGGGGAGAAGCTGCTCCTCGAGGGCTACGCGCCCCCTTCCGGGGAGGAGCTGGTGCGGCTCAACGTCATCGCCGATCCGGGCGTCCTGGAGGTGAACCTGCCGCCCGCCGCCCTCCAGGCGGAGGCCGACCGCTTCATCGACGCGCTCTACGCCGCCGCGCCCGCCTGCGGCCTGCGGCCCTGGAAATACCAGTTCACGGGCCGGAAAATCGGCACCGGCGGCGGCGCGCACATCCTCCTGGGCGGGCCGAAGGCGGAGGAGAGCCCCTTCTTCCAACGCCCCCGGCTCCTGCCCAGCTTCGTCCGCTTCCTCCAGCGCCACCCTTCGCTCTCCTACCTCTTCACGGGCCTCTTTACCGGGCCGTCCTCCCAGGCACCGCGCGTCGATGAGTCGGCCTACGAGGTGCCGTATGAATTGGAGATCGCCCTGCGTGGCGTCGAGGCGATGCGCCCGCCGGTCGACAAGCCGCTCCTGGACCTGATGCTGCGCAACCTCCTCATGGACACGGTGGGCAACACCCACCGCGCGGAGATCAGCGTCGACAAGCTGTGGAACCCCTTTGCGCCGAACGGGTGCCTGGGGCTGGTCGAGTTCCGCGCCTTCGAGATGCCGCCGGAGCCCGCCATGCTCCGGGCCGCGGTGACCCTCCTGCGCGCGCTGGCGGCGGCCTTTCTGGCCCGGCCCTACGGCCTGCCGCTGAAGCGCTGGGGGGAGGCCCTGCACGACCGCTACGCCCTGCCCGTTTTCCTCAAGCGGGATTTCCAGGAGGTCCTGGCTTTCCTTCAGCGCGCGGGCTTCGCGCTGGAATGGGAGCACTTCGCGCCGTGGTTCGAGTTCCGCTTCCCGGTCATCGGACGGCTGGCCCACGCGGGCCGGGCGATCGAGTTCCGCCAGGCCATCGAGCCCTGGCCCGTCCTGGGGGAGCAGCCCGCGGGGGGAGGGACCTCCCGGATCGTCGACGCCTCCACCGACCGGCTCCAGGTGCGGGTGCCGGACGCCGCCTGGGCGCGCCGCTTCCGCCTGCTGGCGGCGGGACGCCCCGTCTCCCTCCAGGCCGATCCGGAGGGGGAGGCCCTCCTGGGGGCGGTCCGCTACCGGATGTTCCATTCCCTGCCCAGCCTTCAGCCCCATCTTCCGGCGCAGTCGCCCCTCCTTTTCGAGTGGGTGGAGGCGGCGACGGGACGGACGGTGGCGGCCTGCTCCCTGCTGAACTGGCGCCCCGGCGAGCAGCCCTATGACGGCTTGCCCCAGACCGACCGGGCCGCCCTGGCCCGGGTGGCGGAGCGCTTCGTCCCGGCCCCGAAGGCCCTGGGCCGCGTCCATCCGGCGGCCGGAAAGCCCGCCCGCTGCGGCCGCTACACGACCGACCTGCGGCTTTCCTGATCAGGGCAGCGCGGCAATCGGCTGGGAGACGGCCTGCCGGTAGAGGTCCGGAAACTTCTTTTCCAAGGCGGTCAATTTTTCGGCGACCGGCGCGGCGGGGAAATACCGGCCTAAGGCAGTCAGCGCCTGGCGGTAGGAGCGGATCGCGTCGAGGGTTTCCCCGGCCTGCTCCTGCTTTTCCCCCACCAGGAAGGAATGGAGGGCGCGCAGATCCTCCTGCACCCAGGAGGAGCCGGTGGGTGGGTAGAGTTCGGAATAAGCCTGAAGGTCTTTCCGCAGGAGGCTCCACTCCTTCTTCTTTTGGTCGTCGGCCGCCAGCCGCAGGAGATAGCCCATGGCATCTTCTTCCGCCTTGGGGGCGGGGGCGTCGCTCCGGTCGAGCAGGGCGGCGGCCAGCTTGAGCCGGAGCTCCCGTTGCAGCGCGGGCGTGGTGCCTGGATCGCCGGAACGATCGGAAAAAAGGGTGTTACCCCGGAGCTGCAAAAGGGCCTGCTCATAGTCCCCCTGCTGATAACATTGGTAGGCACGCAGCAGCTGGGTGAGGGTTTGGAGTTTTTCCTCGGTGGCGGGGGAGAAGCTCGATCGATTCGCCGCCCGCAGCTGCGCGATGGCGGACGGGAGATCGTCCAGGGTCTTCGGCTCCGGCAAAGAGAGCGGCAATACGGGCGATACGGCGCCTCTGGTGGGTTGGGAGGGCTGAGAGGGAGAGCTGGTTTGTTCGAGGAGCCAGGAACGCGGGATGGGCATGAAGTTGGGAGAGCCGCCGGCCAGGCTGTGCAGGATATCACGGGCCTCCGCGTTGTTGCCGGTTTGCAGGGCGACCAGGTAGCCCTGCCACCGCTGCACGTATTGGATCGCGGCGTTAAGTTCGTTGCGGAGGGGGGCGACGTCCGAAATGGATGAGTCCCGATTCTGGACGGCCCCCAGCGTGGAGAGAATGAGGTCGAACGAGGCGGGGTTTTTTTCCTTGGCGTCGCGGGACGCGGCGACCGCATCGGAGGCGCTTTTCAGGGCGGTCTGCGCCTCCCGCACCCATACGTCGCGCCGGGCGGTCACGGTCTTGGAGATCTCGGCGGAGAGGGCCGCGGTGGCCTCCAACATGGCGGGGGAGGGGTCGAGCCGGGTGATATTGTTGATCGCCGTGCGGGCTTGGGCGTAATTGCTTTCCCGGAGGGCCTGGCGAAGGTGGTTCAATGGACTGGGGAAAACGGCCCCATCGGTTCGGGCGGTGGCCTCTACGGCTTTGAACAGTGCGTCGAAAGGATCGGCCTCCGTTTCGGCGAAGGCCGAGGCGGCCGTCATGATGAGTATGCAAAACCTCAAAGCCCAATATTTCCCCATGGCTGCCTCCTGGTTGGTGAAACGCAGGTTACGTGACCGAGCCCTTCCTTTACAAGGCGGAAAGCCGCCATTACAGTTCCCTTATGCACGCCGACGGCTTGTTCCTGGCCCTTCTTCCCCATGGGCTCGACTGGGTTTGGATCGTTCTCATCGTTCTCCTCCTCTTCGGACCGAAGAAGCTGCCGGAGCTGGCGCGCGGCCTGGGCAAGAGCCTGGGCGAGTTCAAGAAGGCGAAGGCCGACTTCGACCAGGAACTGAAGCAGAGCATGCAGACGCCGCCTCCTGCCGGGACGGCGGGCACGACGGTCGCGACGAGCGTCGTCGTCGATCCGGCGGAAAAGCCGGTCACCCTTTCTCCGCCGCCCGCGCCGCTTCCCGAGGGGAAGCGGGACCCGCAGGCCTGATCCTCCGCGCTATTGCAGCACCTTGTCGGTCGGGAGGAACCCGCCCGGCTTGATGATGAGGTCGGTGCTCTTGTTCGCCTCGATGGCGAAGGGGACCACGGCCCAGGCCTCTTCCTCCCCCTTGCGGACGGGCACCCATAGCAGGTAATTGCCCGGCGGATATTTTCCGTTCTCCTCCAGGTGGTCCCAGGTGAAGCGCCCTTCCGGCGTGAGGGGGAGTTTTTCCAGGACGTTGCGCTGCGGGATCTGGACGACCTGCGCGGTGTAGACCTTGCGCTGCTCGGAGATGTTGGTGCGGACGGCGGCGGTTTCGCTCTCCAGGGTCTGGGCCTCGGACTGGAGGGGGGCTTGCTGCTCGTCCGTGTCGGCGATGGAGGCGTTGCGCCGGTCGATGCGGGTGCGCAGGCCGTCGAGGTGGCCGCCGAGGCCTTGGCGGATGTCGTCCGCCTTCTTCTTGAGGGCGTTACGCCGGGCGTCGTACTCTTTCTCGTAGGCGTGCCAGTCGGCCAGCTGCTGTTCCAGCCAGGTGCGCTCGGCGGGGGCTTTCACCGTGGGGGGCGGGTTGTAGAGGGAGAGGCGGAAGCTGTTTACCCAGATGTCGGGGAAGGGCTGCTTTGGGTCGAGGTCGGGGGAGAGCTTGAGCTGCGCGGCGCGCGCGGCGAGCTGTTGGCGGAATTCCTCCATCTTCGCGGCGTATTCGGCGTCCAGAGCCTTGCCGTCATGGGCCCAAAGGGCGTCGGCTTCCTGGCGGGTGTGGGAGACGGCGGCCTGGATGTCGCTTTGGATGCGGTCGATTTCCTGGGAGTAGAGCCGCTTGCGCTCGTCCAGGCCGCTGAGGTCCCCATGGACGCGGCGGAGGTTTTCTTCCTTGTCGCGGAGGTCTTCCTCGTAGGGGGCGAGGGCGCGGGCGGCTTCCTCCCGCAGGGCGCGGAGGTCGCCGGAGAAGTCGCGGACGACGCAGGCCTCCCGGGGCAGGGTGTAGCCTTCCGGGGCGATGACGAGGCCCTGGACCTGCGTCTGCCGCCAGGTCCAGCCCGCCGCCCAGCCCAGGAATGCCAGGGAGGCGATGGCGGCGACGCGCAGGAAGGCGCGGAATCCCCGGTTGGAGGGGATGGGGGATGAATGGGCCGCGGCGGGGGGCGTGGCGGAGGGGCGCGGGGAGGGCGCGGGGGTGCGGGCCTGCCGCCGCTGGCGGGCCAGGAGCGGCTGCGGCTTCTTCGGCGTGCCGGAATCGGGGGAGGGAGCGCTCACGCGGTTTCGCTGGTGAAGAAGGTGCCCAGGGGGATGGCGCCGGGGAGTAGGCGCAGCCCGGCCTTGCCGACGCGCGGCCCGGCGTCGACCAGGTAGCGCCCCCACCCCGCGGGTTGGAGGAGGGAGCCGGCGGCGCGCAGGCGGCGCGCGGCGGCGGGGGAAAGGGGGGCCAGGAAGAGGCGGCGCGGCTTGGCGCTGTCCCCGGCGGGCGCGGGCTCCTCGGCGGCGTCGCCCGGTTCCAGGAGGTAGAAGAGCTCATGGTCGCGGCCGGGCACGCGGACCTCGCCGCAGGCGCGCAGGCCTTTCATGGAGGCGGGGCCGTGCTTGGCCAGGGCCTCGGCCAGGTCGGGGGCGGAGCAGACGGCCACGTCGGCCTTTTTCCGCCGCAGGGCGGCGCAGAGGGCGGTCCAGGAGGCGGCGGGCAGGTAGCTTTCCCCCGCGCCGAAACGGTACCACGCGGTGAGGAGGGCGGCGCCGCCGTCTTCCAGATAGCCGACCATGACGCGCTTTTGCCGCGCGCGGGAGCTGGAGAAGATTTCCCGGTAGATGGCGCGGAGGTCGGCGGCGGGCAGGGGGCCGCGGCCGCGCTTGGTTTCCAGGTGGCGGAGGAGGAACTCCTCCCGCTCCGGGGTGAAGGAGGGGCGGCCGGCCTTCCGCTTGAACTGGCCGACGCGGATGGAGAGGCGCG
This sequence comes from Verrucomicrobium sp., assembly GCA_028283855.1. Lineage (NCBI taxonomy): Bacteria > Pseudomonadati > Verrucomicrobiota > Verrucomicrobiia > Verrucomicrobiales > Verrucomicrobiaceae > Verrucomicrobium > Verrucomicrobium sp. Next base: position 141,283 of record JAPWJX010000004.1, read on the forward strand.
TGCGCGTGTTGAGAAGCCGGATGATCTCGGCGTCGACTTTTTCGATCTGCGCGCGCAACGCGGCCAGCGTCATGGGGTTTCCGGCGTGGGTTCTTCCTCGCGGGCGGGTTCTGCCTCGGCTTCAGCCTCGGCATCGGTTTCGAGGCCGTCGCTCTCCGTTTCCGGATCGGCGGCGGCCTGGGGCTCCTCGTCGTGGACGGGAGCCTCCTCCGCGGCGGCGTCCCCGCCTTCCTGCGGCTGGGTTTCCATTTCGGCGGGGGAGGCCGCGGGCGTGGGGACGTGGCGCAGCTCGGCGGCGTTGGGCAGCTCGTCCAGGGTGCGCAGGCCGAAGAGTTCCAGGAATTCCTGGGTCGTCTCGTAGAGGAGGGGGCGGCCCGGCGTGTCGGAGCGGCCCGCCAGGCGGATGAGGCGGCGGTCCTGCAGGGTGGCGACGACGCCGTCGACGGCGACGCCGCGCACGGCCTCGACGTCGGCGCGGGAGATGGGCTGGCGGTAGGCGATGATGGCCAGGGTTTCCATGGCGGGCTGGCTCAGCTTGGCGGGTTTCGACTCGTCGAAGAGGCGGCGGACCCACGGGGCGACTTCCGGGCGGGTGCCCAGGCGGAAGCCGCCGCCGACTTCCTGGATCCACAGGCCGCGGCTTTCGGCGGCGTAGGAGTCGGCCAGGAGGGCCAGGGCCTCGCGGACCTGGGCCTCGGTGGTGCCGGCCAAGGGGTTGGCCTCGGTCGCGGCCCCTTCCAGGACGAGGATTTCCTCCCCTTCCGGAGCGGGGGCGGGGTTTTCTTCCCCTTCGGCGGCCTGGGCTTCGGCGGGGCTGGGGCCGGCGGCCTCCGCGCCGCGGGCGCAGTAGGCGGCCAGCTGCCGGGCGGTGAGGGGCTTCGGCGCGGCGAAGAGGAGGGCCTCCAGCACTTGGGCCAGGGTGGGGGAAGGAGCGTCGTTCATGGAAAAATGAGGCGGTGGAGTCTCCTACGCGGCGGGGGCTTTGACGAGTTGAATCTCGCCGAAGACCTCCTCCTGGACGGCGGCGACTTGGCCCAGGCGGATCAGCTCCAGCAGGGCCAGGAAGGTGACGACGATTTCCTGGCGGCCCGCCCCCTCGGAGAAGAGGGCGTGGAAGCGGACGGCCTCGCCCGCATCGACGAGGCGCTGGATGTGGACGATCTGGCCGCTGACGGTGAAGTTCTCCTGCTTGGGCGCCAGGTCGATGCCGGTCTGGAGGCGGGAGAGGACTTTCTGGAACGCGCCCAGGAGGTCGAAGAGCTCGGCGCGGCGGAGCGGGGGCAGGCCGTTGGAGGTCAGCACGGTCTTGGGATCGAAGCCGGCGCGGTAGGTGGCGTCCTGCTTGTCCCAGCGGCCCTGGAATTCGACGGCGGCGTCCTTGAATTTCTTATACTCCACCAGGCGGCGGATGAGGTCCCAGCGCGGGTCGGAGGCGTCCTCGTCCTCTTCCTCCGGCGGCAGCTGGTCCTGGGGCAGGAGGCGGCGGCTCTTGATGTAGAGGAGGGTGGAGGCCATGACCAGGAATTCCCCGGCCAGCTCCAGGTTGAGCATCTGCATGACCTTGAGGGTTTCCAGGTACTCGTGGGCGATTTTTTCGATGGGGATCTGGTAGATGTCCACCTCCTCCTTGCGGATGAGGTAGAGGAGCAGGTCGAGCGGCCCCTCGAAGACGGGGAGGCTGACCTTCAGGTCGGTGTGGAGGCCGGAAGCGGCGTCGGAGGAGTCGCTCATGGGAATTCGGTTAGAGGCCGACGGCGCGGCGAGCCGCCTCCAGGGTGGGCTGGGCCAGGGCGCGGGCGCGGGCGGCGCCGTCCGCCAGCACGTCGTCGACGTGGTTCGGGTCGGCGGAGAGGGCGGCGTATTTCTCCCGGATGGGGGCGAAGTAGGCGTCGAGCTTGGCCAGCAGCTCTTTCTTGTAGTCGCCGTAGCCGCGGCCGCCCTTGGCCATGTCGGCGGCGTAGGCGGCGGCTTCCTCCGGCGTGGCGACCAGGGAGTAGAGGGAGACGAGGGTGGAATCCTCCGTCGGCTTCGGCGCCTCGACGGGGGTGGAGTCGGTCTTGATGCCCATGACGGCCTTGGCGAAGCGCTTCGGGTCGCCGAAGAGGTCGAGGGTATTGCCGTAGGACTTCGACATTTTCTGCCCGTCGGTGCCGGGGATGACGCCCGCCGTTTCGGAGATGTCGGGCTCCGGCACCTTGAAGACGGGGCCGAATTGCTCGTTGAACTTGATGGCGATGTCCCGGGCGACTTCCAGGTGCTGTTTCTGGTCCTTGCCCACGGGGACGCGGTCCGCCTGGTAGAGGAGGATGTCCGCCGCCATGAGGACGGGGTAGGCGAAGAGGCCGTGGCTGGTGGGCAGGCCGCGGGCGGTCTTGTCCTTGTAGCTGTGGCAGCGTTCCAAAAGGCCCATCGGCGTCACGCAGGAGAGGAGCCAGGCCAGCTCGGTCACTTCCGGCACGGCGCTCTGGCGGAAGAAGAGGGACTTTTTGGGGTCGAGGCCGCAGGCCAGGAAGGCCAGGGTCACCTCCCGGATGCTGCGGCGCAGCGCGGCGGGATCGTGGACGGAGGTCAGCGCGTGGTAGTCTGCGACGAAGTAGACCGCCTCCACCCCCGGTTTCTGGTAGGCGACCCCCCGCTGGATCATGCCGAAGTAGTTGCCCACATGGATGTCGCCCGAGGGTTGGACACCGGAAAAAACGCGCATCGGGGGAGATTGCCGCAGGGTCGCGGGCCTGTCCACCAGATAGCCGCTTGTGTTCCGTTAACTTTTTAAATAATTAATAGCATTAGCAGAATGGCGATTCCTACGAGCTTCCGGCGGGTTTGTGCGATGCTTTGCCTCGCGTTCCTGGCCGTCCCCCGCTACGCCGACGCAGACCTGCCGCGTTTCCCGAAAGACTTGGCCCAGCCGGTCCTGGGCGCGCGCATCCGCGTCGACGCGACGAGCGGCCTTCGCCTGCCCGGCAATTTTCCCACGCCTCTGACCCTTTCCGGCGGGCAGGACGCCACGGCGCTATTGCAGGAGGGGTTTGAGGGGCTGGTCTTTTCCGCCGGGACCCACCGGCTCACCATCACCCTGCCGTTTCCGCAGGTGGTGGAGAAGGTGGCCCTTCTCAACCAAGGCACGGAGGGAACCTTCACCGTCTCCGTCAGCAACTCTGATCCCAATCTCCTGGGCCCGCCGCAGGCGCCGCGGATGGAGGAAGCCCTGCGCGGCCCGCACGAGGTCAACGCGGCGGTCTTTACCCCGCAGGCGGTCACCTTCGTCCAGGTGGAGCTGCGGCTGGCGAAGCCGGGGGCGATCGCGCGCCTGACCGTCTACGGCCGCGCCTCCGAACTCGATTACGGCCTGCAGACGCCGGAGAAGGAGGCGGCCCCGTCCGTGCCGCAGAAGCTCCTCAACGTCGCCTCCCTGGGCGCGGGGGCGCGCCCGGCGCGCGTCAGCTCCGGCGCGGCGGGGGCTGATCCGCTCAACGCGCTGAGCGAGGCGCTGGGCACGCCCTACGCCTTCCAGGCCACCGACCGCTCCGCGGAACTCGACGTCGACCTCCACGCCCCGCGCCGCGTGGAGAAAGGCGTCCTCTACCTCTCCGCCCCGGCCAGCCGCGTCGACCTGATCCGCATTTCCCCGACCGGGCCCCCCGATCCGCCGCAAGGGGAGGTGAAGCTCTCCCGCTTCCACGGCAATGTCTCCACCGTCAGCCTGGATGGCTCCAGCGAGAAGTCGGCCGAACTGGGCTTCCGCCTCCAGCCCGGCCAGGTGGTGCAGACGGGATGGAACTCGATGGCGGAACTCGAAGTCGACGGCCAGTCCCTCGTCCGCCTGGGGCCGAACACGAGCCTCTCCTGCCGCAAGGAAGAGAACGGACTGACCTTGAGCCTCCTGCGCGGCAGCGCCCTGTGGCAGGTCTACCAGCCCGGCGCGGGACCGCTGCGGCTGGTGACGCCCTCCGCCCAAGCGGTGCTCCCCACCCGCGGGCCCTCCGTCACCGTCGCCACCGTGCAGCTGACCGGAGAGAGCGACGTCGAGGTCCTCGCCTGCGGCATCGACGGCGTGCCCGCCCGCTCCCTGCCCACCGGGGAGACGGTGAGCCTGCGCGCGGGGCAGCGGGCCAACTTCGGCGTGGGCACCCTTTCCCCCATCCGTTTCGACGTCGTTTCCGTCTCCGACGAGTGGAACGGCGCCGCGTGGGGCGCGGTCCTGGGCGGCCTGCATGACGGGGCGGAGCGGGCGTTTGCCCCCGGGGGCATGGCCGGATTCACCGCGGGGCTCGTCGGCGGGACGATCCTTTCCTCCGTCACCATCCCCGCCGGGTTGCAGGAGGTGACGCTGCCCTTCAAGGAACAGTCGCTGGAGGCCGTCGCCTACCGCGTCACGCCGTTGGGCGACTCCGTCGAGCCGGTCGTCATCGTGAAGGCGGGCCTCTTCGGCCTCTACGATCTCCAGGCCTGCACGGTGACGTACAAGGGCCAGCCGCTGGTGTCCGCGCCGCCGCCCGCCACCGGCGCGCCGCTCAAGCCCTCCCGTCCCGGCCTGGCCTCCCCCTCCGCTCCTCCCCCGCCCGCGGGGACCAAGCCCGCCCTGCCTCCGCCGCCGCAGGCCAACATCCCGACCGCGCCCGCCGTCGGCATCGCGGTGCCGGACACGGCCACGCCGCAGGCGAACATCCCCGTCGCCCCGGCCGTCGGCATCGCCGTGCCGGAGAAAACTCCCCCCCGCGCCATTCCCGTCACCCCCGCCACGACGAATGATCCGGAGACGGAAATCATCCTCCACCAGGGGGAGAGAGCGCCTTCTCGACGGTAAGGGGTTGATTTTTACGCAAACCCGCGTAAAATTGGAGACAGGTGTCCGTTAACGTATGGCGGATGCCTAGGCTTTCCATGAAACGCTTGCTCACCGTTCTCTGCGCCGCGGGCCTCTGGCAGGGCGTGCTCCACGCGGAAGACGTCGTCATCTACCGTCCCCAGCTCGACGACGCGCCGCGCGCCCCCCGCGCCGTCGCCGTCGCCTTGCCGGCTGCGGCCGTTCCGGCGCTCCCGGTTCCCGATCCCGCCCCGGTCGAGGCCAAGGCCGTGTCGGAGGAGGCGCTCCCCGCCACGCATCGCGTGGCCAAGGGGGAAACCCTCTTCAGCATCGCCAAGCGGTACCAGCTGCCCGTGGCCGATTTGCGCGAGGCCAACGGCTACCAAGGCACGCCGACCCTCCGCGTCGGCCAGGTCGTGAAGCTTCCCTCCGCCCGCGCGGTGGCCGTGGCGGCTCCCGCTCCCGCCGCCGTTCCGGCCAAAAGCGCCGCGGCCGAGCTGGCGGCGCCCACGCAGCTCGCCTACCAGCGGAAATTCATCGACGAAACCCGCGCCGTGGCCAAGCAGGGCGTCTCTTACAACGAGCGGTGGATGCCCTCCGGCCTGGGCCTGGAAACCGCCAAGGGGTGGGTGATGGACTGCTCCAACACCGCTCGCTACCTCTACAAGAAGGTGGCCGGCATCGACCTGCCCCGGACCGCTTCCGACCAATACGCCGCGCTCAAGGAAAAGGGCCTGGCCTGGACCGCGCCGAAGGAGCTCGACGCGCTGGAACAGAAGCTGGAAGTCGGCGACATGCTCTTCTGGGAGAACACCTACAACTCCCACCGGAATCCGCCCGTGACCCACGTCATGATCTACCTGGGGAAGAACAAGAAAGGAGAGTGGCTGATGGCCGGCTCCCAGCAGGGGAGCGGTTTTTACAACACCTCCGGCAGCGGGCCGGACATCTACGTCTTTAAGCCGAACCGGGCCGCCGGGGGCTATTCCACGAACCTGGGCTTCACCCACGTGAAGGGCCGGTTCCGCTTCTACGGGCGTCCTCTTCTGCAAAAGGACACCGCGCCGACGGCCGAGTTGGCTTCTCGCTAGGCTGTTATATCTTCTTTTTGGGCGTTTCTCCCCTAGCGGGTTGGGGATTTCTTGGTACGCTTAAACTCCAAAAAGGAGAATAGGAACTTATGGCCGCATCCGCACTGTCCCGGGAAAGCCTCCGTCTTCCCAAAGAGTTGAACGTCCCGGCGAAGATCCGGCAGGAGCACGAGGCTGGTTTGACGGCCTATTTCGCGGGCCATTTGGAGGAGTCTTATTCCCACATCGCCGCCATCCTCCGCCATTACGAGGACGTGGAGGAGACGGTGCCCGCGCCCTGCGGACAGCTCTACTTCGCGCTCCTGGCGCGGGAGGTCTAGACGGTTGGAGCCTTTTCTGACCTGCCGGCTGCTCTTCACTCCGGAAAATCTAAAATATATTTGGAAGGCGCCGAGGCATTGTTGGGGACGGCGTTCACCGTTTTTGATTCTTTTCGCTTCAGAGAGAAAAGCGAGTCGGGCAAAGAAATCCCCCCCCTCGGGAAGAAGCTCAATGGTGTTCTCAACCATGGCTTAAATATTCTGTCTGATATCTACGATAAAAAAATGGCGGAGGTGGAAGGGGAAAGAGTCGCGCAGGCGAACAAGCAGGCTGAATTGGGACCGATCCAAGGAGCGGCGCGCTCGGTTCAGGGGGTGTCTCCCCAAAAAGAGGAAGCCCGCTGCGCGCGGCGTTCGTGAAGAAAGCCGCCAGCCCCATGATGAAGCCGGGGATGCCCGTCCCTTTCAGGTGGGCAGGATCAGAAATCCGGCGACCGAGCCGACGTTGACCACCGCCCCGTGCCCGCGTTTTACCATGCGGGGCGGGAAGGCGGAGAGGTTGGTTTTTGTCTCCTTTTTTGCCATACCATGGCATGCGTAATGCTGGTTTCCTCTCATGAAGATCACTCCAGCGCAGGTCCAGGATGCGACGCAGCAGGTAGACGCCAACGGGGGCCGTGAGCGCGGCGTTTTCCAGAAGCTCAAGGAGAACTTTTTGGACAACATGCGTGACGGAGATGAGGTTCGAAAGCTTGCCTACGGCGTCGGCTTGGCCGGAGCGGTGGCTGGAATCTACGCCACGCCGATCGGCTGGGGCGTGACGGCGGGAGCTGGATTGGTGGCGGTGGGCTCCAAAGCGGCGGAAGCCTATCCCCACATGCGGCGCGCGATCGGGAGGATGGAGCACCGGCACTCCCTGGGTCTTCCCCTCCTTCAGCGGCCGCCGGAATCGGCCCAGGAGCGCTGATGGCTTCCCTGCCTAAGGAAGGCGCCGCGGGCGCTGATTGGGTGGCGGACGAGTCCGTGCCGGAAATCGTCCGGCTGGAATATGCGGCCACGCTGGAAGCGTTCCGCAGCGGCAAGCGTTCTGAAGCCTACTCGCACCTGGCCGCCGTCCTGGAGCATTACTGCCAGACGCAGGAAGATTTGCCGCCGCCGGTGGAGGAGCTTTACACGAGTATCCTGCTCGCCGACGCCACGCAGGAAGGGGAGCCTTTTCTGAAGGAGATCCTGGGGGAGGAAAAAGCCGCCGTCTTCCTGGAAGCCCTGGAAGCGGCGAAGAAAAAAGGCGAAAAAGGCGCTTAGGACGCCTTCCGCTGCGCGCGGCACTGGGCCACGGTGGTCCGGTAGGCCAGGCGGCGCAGCCAGAGCGGCGCGGCGTTCGTGAAGAAGGCCGCCAGCCCCATGACGAAGCCGGGGGTGATTCGCAAATTTCCTTTTTCCGCCGCGCGGAGCGATTCGGCCACCGCCTGCCCCGCCGGGACGCGCGTGATGCGCGGCGAGCCCATGGCGCGGCCCGCGCCGGGCGTGCGGTAGGCGACCTCTGAAAACTCCGTGGGCACCGGTCCGGGGCAGACGGCGGTGACGGTGACGCCCGTCCCTTTCAATTCCCAGGCCAGGGCCTCCGAAAAGCTGTTCACGTAGGCCTTGGTCGCCGCGTAGACGGCGAAGGTGGGCAGGGCCAGGAATCCGGCGACCGAGCCGACGTTGACGACGGTGCCGCGCCCGCGCCGCACCATGCCCGGCAGGAGGGCGCGGGTCAGTACGGTGAGGGCTTCCACGTTGACGCGCAGCATGGCGTCCAGCCGTTCCGGGGCGGCGGTTTCAAAGAGGCCGATGTCCCCCAGGCCCGCGTTATTCACCAGCAGGTCGGGGCGGAGGCCCGCCTCCTCCAGCATGCCGCCCAGGGCGGCGACGGAGGGCGGGTCGGCCAGGTCGGCGGTGAAGGTGTGGAGGGTCAGGGCCGGGTGGGCGGCTTTCAGTTCCCCGGCCAGCGCGGCCAGGCGGTCGGCCCGGCGCGCGGTGAGGATGAGGATGCCGCCCTCCAGGCGGGGAGCCAGCTGCCGGGCGAATTCCGCGCCCAACCCGGCGGAGGCGCCGGTCAGGAGCGCGGTCCAACCGGCGAAGCGGCTCATTTACTTGATGATGTGGAGCTGGACGGAGTCGACGCGCTGGCCCTGGATCTGCATGTCGGTGACGAAGACGAGCTTGTCCCCCGGCTTCACCAGGTTGCGGGTGCGCAGCAGCTTCTCGGCGGCGATGACGGTGTCCTGCGGCGCTTCCGGGAAGGGGAGCTGGAAGGGGCGGACGGCGTAGTTGAGGGTCAGGCTGCGGCAGACGCCCTCTTCCGGCGTGAAGGCGTAGATGAGGGAGCACTTCGGCCGCATGCTGGCCGTGTTGGCGGCGAGCATGCCGGTGCGGGTGAAGACGCAGATGGCGGTGGCGCCCGCCGCGTCCGCCAGGCGGACGGCGGCGGAGACGACGCGCTGGGAGTCGGTCGTCGGCACGATGCCGTCCGGGTAGCCCGCGCCGCCGCTGCGCTCGGTGCGCTCGGCGATGCGGTTGAGCACCTCGACGCATTCGAGGGGGTAGGCGCCGACGGTCGACTCGCCGGAGAGCATGACGGAGTCGGCCTGCTCGAAGACGGCGTTGGCCACGTCGGTGATCTCGGCGCGGGTCGGCATCGGGTTCTGGATCATGCTTTCCAGCATGTGGGTGGCCACGATGACGGTCTTGAACTGCTGGATGCAGGCTTTGACGATGCGGCGCTGGATGATGGGCAGCTCCTCGTAGGGAACTTCGATGCCCAGGTCGCCGCGGGCGACCATGACGCCGTCGGAGGCCTCGATGATCTCGTTGAGGTTCTTGACCGCCTGGTGGTCCTCCACCTTGGAGATGATGCGGACGCGTTCTGCCCCCTTGGTGGTGAGGAGCTGGCGCAGGGTCTGGACGTCGTTGGCCTCGCGGACGAAGGAGAGGGCGATGTAGTCGATGCCGCACTCCAGGCCCAGGTCGATGTCGTTCAGGTCCTTGGTGGTGAGGGCGGGGAGGTTCACCTTCACGCCGGGGAGGTTCACGTGGCGGCGGCTGCTCATCACGCCGGGGGTGAGGACTTCGCAGTGGAGAACGTCCTTTTCCTTGGAAAGGGCCTTCATGCGGATGACGCCGCTGTCGACCAGGACGACGTCGCCGATGGAGATGTCGTCGATGAAGTCGTCATAGTTGATGCTGACGTGGAGGCCTTCCGCCTTGGCGCCGCGCACGGTGAAGGCGAATTTGTCGCCCGCCTTCAGGGTGATCTTTTCCGCCAGTTCGCCGGTGCGGATTTCCGGCCCCTGGGTGTCCAGGAGGAGGCCGACGTGGAGGCCCAGCTCCGCGCTGATGGCGCGGATGTCCTTGGTGACGCGGCGCACGGTGTCGTACTTCGCGTGGGACATGTTGATGCGGAAGATGTTCACACCCGCCTGCATGAGCTGGCGGAGGCGTTCGGGGGACTCGGAGACGGGGCCGAGGGTGGCGATGATTTTGGTGCGGCGCATGGAGATTATACTTTCGTTTGGATGTGCAGCTCCTTGAGCTGCCGGGGGGTGGCGGGAGAGGGGGCGTTCATGAGCAGGTCGCGGCCGTTCTGGGCCATGGGGAAGGCGATGACCTCCCGGATGCTCGATTCCCCGGAGAGGAGCATGAGGATGCGGTCGATGCCGGGCGCGTTGCCGCCGTGGGGCGGGGCGCCGTGCTTGAAGGCGTTGATCATGCCGCCGAAGCGGGCGTCGACCACGGAGGGATCGTAGCCCGCGATGGCGAAGGCCTTGTACATGATTTCCGGCACGTGGTTGCGGATGGCGCCGGAGGAGACCTCGTAGCCGTTGCAGACCAGGTCGTATTGGTAGGCCAGGAGGGTCAGGGGGTCCTGCTTCTCCAGGGCTTCCATGCCGCCCTGGGGCATGGAGAAGGGGTTGTGGGAGAACTCGACGGCGCGCGTCTCCTCGTTGAACTCGTACATCGGGAAGTCGACGATCCAGGCGAATTTGTAGATGTCCTTTTCCCCGACGCCGAGCTGCTCGGCGATTTTCACGCGCATGGCGCCGAGGACCTTGGCGGCCTTCGCCTCATTCGCGTCGGCGGAGAAGAAGAGGACCGATTTGCCGCCCGCCAGGGCCTTGATGGCTTCCGCGGCGGCGCCGGTCATGAACTTGGCCACGGGGCCGGTCAGCTCGCCGTTCTCCACTTTCACGTAGGCCAGGCCGGGTGCGCCGAGCTTCTTGGCCTCTTCCTGGAGGGCGTCGAACCAGGAGCGGGGCTGGTCGAAGGCCTGCGGAAAGGCCATGGCGCGGACGGTCTTGCCCGCGAAGGCCTTAAAGTCGCTCTGGGCGAAGTGGGCGGTCAGGTCGGTGATCTCGACCGGGATGCGGAGGTCGGGCTTGTCGGTGCCGTACTTCAGGAGCGATTCCTTGTAGGGAATGCGGAGGAACTTGCCGCCGACGTCGTTGATCTTCCACTCCGGCTTGAATTCCTGGAAGAGGGGGACGAAGAGCGCCTCCATGGCGGCGAAGACGTCGTCCTGGGTGACGAAGCTCATCTCCACGTCGAGCTGGTAGAATTCGCCCGGGGTGCGGTCGGCGCGGCCGTCCTCGTCCCGGAAGCAGGGGGCGATCTGGAAGTAGCGGTCGAAGCCCGCGACCATGAGGAGCTGCTTGAACTGCTGCGGCGCCTGGGGCAGGGCGTAGAACTCCCCCGGGTAGATGCGGGAGGGGACCAGGAAGTCCCGCGCGCCTTCCGGGGAGGAGGAGGTGAGGATGGGGGTCTGGAATTCCAGGAAGCCCAGGTCGATCATCCGGCGGCGGATGCTGGAGATGACCTTGGAGCGCAGCACGATCGTCTCGTGCAGCTTGGAGCGGCGGAGGTCCAGGAAACGGTATTTGAGGCGGGTTTCCTCCGGGGTGATGTCTTCCGGGAAAACGTTCATCGGCAGCGGCTCGCACGCGCCGAGGACTTCGTAGCCGCTCACCTCCACCTCCACCTCGCCGGTGGCCAGGGCGGGGTTGAGGGTCCCTTCCGGGCGGTGGCGGACCTGGCCGTCCACCTGGATGACGGTCTCCTTCTGCAGGTGGGAGAGGGCGTCCTGGAAGGGGGCGCTGGGCGGGATGACGACCTGGGTGACGCCGTGGTGGTCGCGCAGGTCGATGAAGAGGACGCCGCCCAAGTCGCGCTTGTTATGGATCCAGCCCGCCAGGCGGACGGTCTCCCCGGCGTTTCCGGCGCGCAGGGCGTTGCAATGATGGGTGCGGTACATGGAGGGGGCCGACATTAGGGGAGGAGCGCCGGGGGCGGCAAGGCTTCCCGCAGGGAGGCGCGGGGCACCTCTTTTTGCGTCCGGGCGGCCAGGTCCTTCACTTCGACGAGGCCCTGCTCCGTCTTGGCGTCGACGATGACGGCGCAGCGGGCGCCGCGCTGCTCGGCCGCCTCGAACTGTTTGCGCACCTTGGCGTCGGGGGAAAGGGAGTAGTCGACGGACCAGCCCGCTTCCCGCAGTTCCTGGACGAGGCCCAGGGCGGCGGGGCGGTAGGCCTCGTCCGGGACGACGACGTAGACGTCGCACGAGGCGGGCGCCTCGGAAAGGAGGCCGCGTTCCTTGAGCAGGTCGGTCAGGACGACGTCCCCCATGCCGAAGCCGATGGCGGGCAGGGGCGCGTCGCCCAGCTTGGAGAGGAGGTCGTCATAGCGGCCGCCGCCCGCGATGGCGCGGAAGGCGCCCTTGCGGTCGAAGGCCTCGAAGACGACGCCGGTGTAGTAGGCCAGGCCGCGGACGATGCGGAAGTCGACCTTGGCGTAGCCGCCCAGGCCGCGCGCGGCCAGCCCGGCGCTGATGTCGGAAAGGGGCTGCCAGGCCGCGCCGTTTTCCAGGACGTCGAAGACTTCCTCCGGCTTGAGGCCGACGGAGGCGAGGCGCTCGGCGATCTTTTCCTTCGGCTCCCGCTCGGACTTGTCGATGGCCTGGAAGACCTCGTACCAGTCCTTTTCCGGCACGGCGCGGGCGGTGAGGAAATCGGTCCAGAAGCGGCGGTCGCTCAGGCGGATGACGAAGTCTTCCTCCGTCAGGCCCAGGCCGCGCAGCGTGTCGATGAGGAGGGCGATCAGCTCGACGTCGGCCTCCGTGCCGCCCTCGCCCAGGATGTCGCAGTTGAGCTGGAAGTGCTCCCGCAGGCGGCCCTTTTGGGTCCGCTCATAGCGGAAGACCTGGGGGATGGAGAACCACTTCAGCGGCTTGCGCAGCTGCTGGTGCCGGGCGGCGACCATGCGGGCCAGGGTGGGCGTCATCTCCGCGCGGAGGGCCACGGCGCGCTCCCCCTTGTCGACGAAGTGGTAGAGCTGGCCGACCAGCTCGTCTCCCGACTTCTTCTGGTAGAGCTCCAGCGGTTCGAGGGGCGGGCCGTCGTATTCGACGAAGCCGTATCGGCGGGCCGTCTTCCGCCAGCGACTGACCAGCGCGTGGCGGAAGGCGAAGTCTTCCGGATAAAAGTCCCGGAAGCCGGGAAGGGACTGCACTACCGGACCTTAGGCCTTGGGAGACTGCTCGGCGGCCATCGTCTCCGTGAGCTTGGAGAGCATGGCCTTGAGTTCCTTGCCGGGCTTGAACTTGATGACGGCGCGGGGCGGGATGAGGATGTCCTTTTCCGGCTTGTTCGGGTTGCGGCCGACGCGCGCCTTGCGCATCTTCACCTCGAAGACGCCGAAGTTGCGCAGCTCGATGGTCTGGCCCTTGGCCATGCTTTCCGCAAAGGAGTCGAGGAGCTTCTGGACGACTTTCATCACCTCTTGTTGGACGAGGCCGGTCTCGTCACTGATGCGCACCACTAAATCTCTTTTGGTCAGGTTGCTCATAGTCAAACGCTTATGAAGTCCGATCCGCCGGGGGATTGCAAGCTATAAAAAAAGCGTATTATCTCCCTGCCCATGCCCCCCCGCTATTTCCTGACGACGGCCATCGATTACGTCAACGGCCGGCCCCATCTGGGCCACGCCTATGAGAAGATCCTGGCCGACGTCCTGGTCCGCTACCATCGGAGCCTGGGGGAGGAGGTCTTTTTCCTGACCGGCGTCGACGAGCACGGGCAAAAGGTCCAGCAATCGGCCCAGGCAAAGGGGATGGCCCCCCAGGCCTTCTGCGACGGGATGAGCGCCCATTTCCGCTCCCTCTGGGAGAAGCTGGGCCTCTCCTTCGACCGCTTCGTCCGGACGACCGACGCCGCCCACAAGGAGGTGGTCCGCCGCTTCCTCCAGCAGCTCCACGACAAGGGGGAGATCTATTTCAAGGAGCACGAGGGCTTCTACAGCACGCGGCAGGAGCAGTTCGTCACGGAAAAGGACATGGTCGACGGCCAGTGGCCGGAGATCTTCGGCGAGGTCGTCCGCACGAAGGAGCCGAATTACTTCTTCAAGCTTTCCCAATACCAGGACTGGCTGCGCGATTACGTGCAGAGCCATCCCGAGTTCGTCTTCCCCTCCTTCCGCCGGAACGAGGTGCTGGCCGCCCTGGAAAAGCCCCTGGGAGACCTCTGCATTTCCCGGCCGAAGAGCCGCCTGGAATGGGGAATCCCGCTTCCCTTCGACGAGGACTACGTCACCTACGTCTGGTTCGACGCCCTCATCAACTACATCTCCTACGCCGACTACGATAAGCCCGATTCGAAGTGGCCGGCCGACGTCCACGTCATCGGCAAGGACATCCTGGTCCCCGCCCATGCCGTCTACTGGCCGATCATGCTCAAGGCGCTGGGGCAGGAACTGCCGAAGCAGCTCCTCGTCCACGGCTGGTGGATGAACCGCGGGGCGAAGATGAGCAAGTCGGTGGGCAACGTCATCGACCCGGAGCCCTACATCGAGAAATTCGGCGCCGACGCCCTCCGCTACTTCGTCATGCGGGAGATGGTCTTGGGCCAGGACGCCGACTTTACCGACGAGCGGCTCCTCCAGCGTTACCAGAGCGACCTGGGCAACGACCTGGGGAACCTGGTGCAGCGCTCCCTCTCCATGATCCACCGCTACCGGCAGGGCGTCGTCCCCGCCGTGGCGTGCGACGCCGGCCTGGCGGACGAGGCCCCCGTGGCCGCCTACAAGGAAGCGATGGCCACCGGCCAGACCCACCTGGCCCTCCAGGCCGTCTGGCAGCTGGTGCAGAAGGCCAACCAATACGTGGAGCAGACCGCCCCGTGGAAGCTGGCGAAGGAGGAGGCGAACGCCGCCCAGCTCGACACCGTGCTGGCCAGCCTGGCGGAAACCGTCCGCCGTTTGGCCATCCTCATCGGCGCGGTGCTGCCGGAGACGTCGGCAAAGATCTTCGCCCAGCTCGGCCTTCCCGCCGAGACGCTGCTGGAAAAGGCGGCCTGCGGGACGAGCCTCCACGGCCGCACCCTGGGCCAGCCCCAGCCCCTCTTCCCCCGGCTGGAAGAGCCGAAGGCCTAGGCCTGTTCCGGTGCGGCATGCGCGCGGACGGCCATCTCGTCGAGGCGCGCGGCGTATTCGGGGGCGTGGCGGAAGCTGTGGGCCACCTCGGCCAGGATTTCCTTCCCCTCCGGACCTTGGAGGCTTTCCAGGGTCTGGATCAGGGCGGCTCCGGCGGCCAGGGAGGTTTCGTTGCGGGCGGGCGCGGCCACGGCGTCGCGGACGGTCTTGCCCAGGAAGTAGACGAAATCGCGCCGGGTGCCGCGGATCGGGCCTTCGCCCAGGACGGGCAGGTCGACGGCGACGGGCCGTCCGGCGGCGGCGTCGAGGATCTGGCTTTCCGTGGGGCGGGGCAGGCCGCCCAGGAAGAGGACGCCGTCTTTGAGAAGGGCGGATTGGCTCATGGTTTCTTCTGTAGAATTCGGCTATTGGGGGGCCGGTTTTCCTAAATAGGCGATGACGGCGTCGGCGACGGCCTGGCCGTATTCGGAAAAGAGGCTGGGTTGGCGTTTCCCCGCGACGAGCTTGAGGCCGTCGTAGTCTCCCGCCTCGATCCGGGCGTAGGCATCCCTGGCGTTCATGTAGGGCCCCTCGACGAAGACGACGGGGCCGGGGAAGGCCCGGTTGGCCAAAAGGTTGCGGGCGTAGACGCAGGGATTGGGGCCGACGCGGCGGACGGCGGGCCAGTCCTGGTAGGTTTCCGGCGGGTAGTCCGGCCAGACTTTCTGGAGGTTCTTCGCCACCAGGGCGGCCAGGGCGGCCTCTTCCGGGGCGGTCCCTTCCAGCAGCTTGCGGACGAGGCCGAAGCGCTCGTCCTCGTAGGCGATCTCGTCCGGGCCGTATTGGCCGTGGACGAAGACGACCAGGCGGCTCTGGGGGACGAAGTCGGGACGGTAGGGGCTGCCCCAGGGGGCGGCGTTGAAGTGGATGCAGAGGGTCAGGTCGGGCCGGAGGGCGGCGACCCGCTTGGCCCGGGCGTCGATCTCCGCCGTGCGGTAGAAGAGCTTCTCCGCCTCCACGTCGATCTGCCGTTCCAAAAGCGGCTGCGGCAGGAGGGAAAGGGGATGCCCGTTTTCAAACAGGGCCTGAAGGGCGGGCCCGCGCAGGTCCTCCGGGCGGAGGGAGGTGACGGGCTCCTCGTCCTTCTTCGTCCAGACGACGCGGAAGCCCGCCTGCAGGAGGGCGGCCTCGATCCGGCGGCAGGCCAGGAGGTTCAGCTTGGCTTCCAGGACGGGGAGGTCGTGGTCGATCTGGAAGAAGCGCTCTTCCATGTGGGCCCAGGGGCCGCCGATGTGGCCGGGGTCCAGGCAGATGACCGGGGGATGACCGGGTTCCCGGCGGGGGGAGGGGCGGCGGTCCCCCTCCGTGGCGAAGGCGAGGCGGTAACGGGGAGTCAGTTTTCCGTCGTCGGCGTAGAAGACGATCTCTCCCGCGTCCTCCTCCGCGTAGCGGCGGAAGGCGGCCAGGCTGGCCGGGGTGGTGGCGTAGAGGGCCTTCAGCCGGGAGTCGAACTCCTCCCGGGTGACGGTTTTCTGATAGGGATCGAGCTGGGCCCAGACGGGCGGCCGAGCCAGGGGGGTGAGCTTGGCGCCGCCGTTCGGCGCGGCCTGCGCGGCGGCGGCTCCGCAGAGAAGCGCCGCCAGCAGGGCGAGGCTAGTTCTTGCTCTTGTTGGTATTGTTAACAAAGGGCTTGAACTGCATCTCCAAGATGCGTCCGTCGGTGGCGGAAACCCGGGCGTAGCCGATGTATTCTTCCTTGCCGTTGTTATCGACGTAGATGCGGAGGCGCCACACCGGCTCGCGCAGGCTTTGGTCGCGGGAGAGGTCGTAAAGGACGCTGCTGAGGGTGTAGGGCTTCAGGAGGTTGGTCTGGGCCAGGATGTTGAGGGCCTTGTCCGAGTCGACTTTCAGCGTGGAGGGATCGATGACCTCTTCCAGCTTGTAGGCGGCCAGGCGGAGGTTCCCCAGGTCGAAGTAGCCTTCCTGGATGCCGGTGACGGAGTTGCCGGTGAGGGTGACGAGGCGGCCGTTCTGGCTGGCCATCTCATCATAAAAAACGAAGTGCCAGACGTCCGGCGTCAGGTTGGAGGTGCTGCGGTCGCCCCGGACGAGGACCAGCCGCTGCTGGGCGCCGACGGGCACTTGCTTGGAGGCGACGGCCTCCGCCTGGAAGGCGCTCAAGGGAGCGGCGTGCAGGGGGGCTGCGAAGGCGGCCAAGACCAGGAGGCAAAAAAGGTGTCTCATGCGGGGTGGAGCTTAATGCCTGTCTAAGATTTGGCAAGGGCCGTCCGGCGGGGCATATTTCCGGCATGGAAGTGCTGGTGACTGGCGGGACTGGTTTCGTGGGCCGGGCGGTGGTGGCGCGGCTTCTGGCGGCGGGCCACCGGGTCCGCGTTCTGGTCCGCAAACGGCGGAAGAAGTTCCTTCCCCGGGCGGAGCAGGCGGAAGGCTCCCTTTCCGATCCGGCCGCGCTGGACCGGGCCTGCCAGGGGGCGGACGCGGTCGTCCACCTGGTCGGTATCATCGCGGAGGGGCGGGGCCGGACGTTTGAGGCCGTCCACCGGGAGGGGACGCGCGCCGTCCTGGCCGCGGCGGAGCGGGCGGGCGTCTTCCCGCTACCTGCACATGAGCGCCCTGGGCGCCGATCCCGCCTCCAATGCCCGCTACCAGCGGACGAAGGGGGAGGCGGAGGCCCTCGTCCGCGCCAGCGCCCTGTCGTGGACGATCTTCCAGCCCTCGATCGTCTTCGGTCCCGGGGACCAGTTCGTCAACCAGTTCGCCCGGCTGCTTCGGTTTCCCTTCAACCTGCTCCAGGCCTATTCCTTCCCGCTCATCGGCGGGGGCGGGACGCTCTTTCAGCCGGTGGCGGTGGAGGACGTCGCGGAGGCCTTCGCGCGCGCGCTGGAGCGGCCGGAGACGGCGGGGAAGACCTACGTCCTGGCCGGGGCGGAGCGCGTTTCCCTGCGGGAGATTCTGGAGGAGGTGGCGCGGCTCACCGGCCAGCGCCGGGTGGTGGAGGAGGCCCCCTTCCTCCTGACGCTGCGGCTCCTCCTGTGGGCGGGCGTGGCGGCGGTCCTCATGGCGGTCCTCGTCGGCCAGTCCTTTTCCCCCCGGGGCGCGGCGCTTTGGGTCTTTGCCTACGGCATCGCGCTGGCCTGGCGGCAGCTGATCTTTTTCCGGCTGCCCTGGAAGGCGGCCGAGGCGGCCGGCGCGGTTTTTGAAAAAATCCTGCCGAAGCCGCCGCTGACGCGGGACCAGGTGCTCATGCTGCGGCGGGACAACGTGGGGGACGCCACCCCGGCGGAGCGGGACCTGGGCCTGGCCTGGCGGCCCTTCCGGGCGGGGATCGCCGCTTATCTACCGGGACGGCGGTAGGTCTTTGAAGAGGGGGGCGTCGTCCTCGTCGTCGTCGTCCTCTTCCTCGATCTGGCGGCGCAGGGCGCGGGAGACGAAGGGGCGGAAGAAGCCGTAGAGCAGGTAGGAGACGAAGACCACCGCCAGCATCCAGTGGTAGTAGACGATGGTCAGGAAGAGGAGCGCCACGGTGGCGATGAATTTCCCCAGGGAGTGCTCCGTGCGGAGGCTGAATCCCTTGAAGCTCGGGTACTTGAACCGGCTGAACATCATGATCGAGAGGAAGAAGAGGAGGGCCGCCAGGAGGTATTTGCCCCAGCCGCGCTCCAGCTCCCGGTCCGTCTCATAGTAGTAGAGCATGAGGAGGGTGATGGAGGAGACGAGGCCCGCCGCCGCCGGGATGGGGAAGCCGGTGAATTCCTTGCTGGCTCCGGGCACGCTGGGGAGGGAGGCGTGGACGTTGAAGCGGGCCAGGCGGAGCGCGCCGCACATCAGGTAGAAGGCGGCCAGGATCCAGCCCAGGCGGAAGGGGATTTCCTTCAGCACGATTTCGAAGACGAGGAGCGCCGGGGCGACGCCGAAGGAGACGATGTCCGCCAGGGAATCGAACTCGCGGCCGAAGGGGCTCTCCGTGCCGCCGCGCCGGGCGACCTGCCCGTCGAGCATGTCGAAGATGCAGGCGTAGAGGATGAAGGTGAGGCTCGACTCGTAGATCTGGATCCAGTTCTCGCCGCCGCCGGAGCGGTCGATGGTGCCCTGGAAGATGCGGAGCACGGCCAGGAAGCCGCAGATCAGGTTGCCCGCCGTCATCAGGTTCGGCAGGAGGTAGATCTTGTGGGGGGGATGGTTCGGCTTCATGGGGTCCGGAGCGTTAGGGCCAGCGGGCGATGGGCGTCTCGGCGCCCTTCACGCGGTCGCCAACCTGGACCAGCACGGAGCAGTCGACGGGCAGGAAGAGGTCGGTGCGGGAGCCGAAGCGGATCATGCCCAGGTGCTCGCCGCGGTAGACCTCGTCCCCGGCCTTCTTCCAGGGGACGATGCGGCGGGCGATGAGCCCGGCGATCTGCCGGATGACGACGGGGCCGCGCCCCGTTTCCAGGAGCCAGTCCTGGTGCTCGTTGGCCAGGTGGGAGGCCTCGTCCCGGACGTCGAGGAACTTGCCCGGGGTGTGGACGGTCTTCTTGATGATGCCGGGCCAGGGGACGCGGTTGACGTGGACGTCGAAGACGGAGAGGAAGACGGAAACGCGCAGGCAGGGCCCCAGGTCGAAGGGGGACTGGTCGAGCCGCTCGACGTGGGTGACCAGGCCGTCGGCGGCGGAGGTCAGGACGGCCTCGTCCGCGTCGGAGGCGCGGTAGGGATCGCGGAAGAAGTAGAGGACGAAGGCGCAGGCCAGCGCCAGCAGGCCGGTGACGATCCAGGCCAGTGCCGCCGGCAGCAGGCTGGAGAGGGAGAAGCTGCCCACCAAAAGGAGGAGCAGCGGAAGCAGGAAGCGGAGGCTTTCTTGGCGGGCCGTTTTCATGAAGCCCACCTTTCTAGGGAGTCTTGCCGACTTAAACAAGGCCGCGATTGTCCGCCTGGGTCACGAAGGTCCGCGCGCCGATGCCCGCCTTCCTGGCCGCCCGGAGCATGGCGGCCGCGATTTTCTCCGAGTCCTTAAGGGTCAGGGCCATGAGGGTGGAACCGGCGCCGCTCAGGTAGAAGCCGAGGGCTCCGGCTTTCAGGGCCGCTTCCCGGACGGCGTCCCAGCCGGGGAGGAGCTTGGCCCGGTAGGGCTGGTGGAGGCGGTCGTCGAAGAGGCCGGGCAGGGCCTCGTATTCCTGGGCGGCGAAGGCGGCGGTGAGGAGGGCGGTGCGGCCGACGTTGGCCACGGCGTCGGAAAGGGGGACCTTCTTCGGCAGGACGGCGCGGGCCTTCTTGGTCGGCAGCTCGAAGTCGGGGACCAGGCCGACGAAGCGGAGCCGGGGCGCGACGGGGGCCAGGAGGTAGCGCTTCCCCGCGCAGGCGGCGAAACCGCCGTGGAAGGCCGGGACGGCGTTGTCCGGATGCCCTTCCAATTCGACGACGAGGGCCAGGAGGCGCGAGTCCGGCAGGGGCTCGCCCGCCAGGCGGTTGAGCCCGGCGGCGACGCCCAGGCGGACGGTGACGCTGCTCCCCAGGCCGCGCGCGGGCGGGACGCTGCCCTTTACCGAGGCCGCGAAGGGGAAGGAACGGATTTTCGCCGCCTGGAAGAAGGCCCGGGCGGTCTCCGCGATCATCCCCTCGGCGGCGTCCTCCTTCGCATGGGCGACGCGTACCGTGTTGTGGAGCTTCAGCGCCACGCCCAGGCAGTCGAAGCCGGGGCCGAGGTTGGAGCTGGTCGCGGGGACGCGGACGGAGACGGCCTTAGTTTTCATGGGGAGGGTCGAGGGGTTCGGACGTGTGATCGGCGAAGGCGGGCGGCGCGGGGGCGGTGACGCGCCACCGGCGCATGGCGACGAAGCCGAAGAGCGCCCCGCCCAGGTGGGCGGTGTGGGCGATGGAGGGGAGCCAGCCCGCCGCCTGGCAGAGGATCTCCACGCCGACGAGGGCCAGGGCCAGCGTCCGCGCCGTCATCCGCAGCGGCAGGACGAAGAGGACCCAGACCTGCAGGGCGCGCCGGGGCGCGTAGCAGGCATAGGCGGCCAGGAGGCCGAAGACCGCGCCGCTGGCCCCCTCGATGGCGGCGTTCGGCTCCGGCTTGGTGGCCAGCCAGAGGAGGCCGGCGCAGAGGAGGGAGCCCAGGTAGAGGGCCAGGAAGCGGCGCGGCCCCAGCGGCTCCTCCAGCTCCCGCCCCAGGAACTGGAGCATGAGCATGTTGAAGAGGATGTGGATGACCAAGGTCTCCGAGTGGAGCCAGCCGTAGGTGAAGAGCTGCCACCACCGCCCCGCCGCGATGCCCGCCGGGGAAAGGGCGAAGGTGTCGTCAATCCAGCCCGATTCCTTCCCGTAGAAGAAAAGGAGCTGGAGGAGGAAGACGGCGCAGCAGCCCGCGATGAGGGCGAAGGTGAGGGGGGCGCGCCGCCTCACGAGAGGACCTCCAGGGAGAAGTCGACCGCGGTGGCGCTGTGGGTCAGCGCGCCGACGGAGATGAAGTCGACCCCCGTCCGCCCGACGGCGGGGACCCGCGCCAGCGTCATGTTTCCGGAGGCTTCCAGCTCGACGCGGCCCGCCGCTTCCCGGACGGCGGTTTCCATCTCCTCCAGGCCCATGTTGTCCAAAAGGATGCGGTCGACGTCCAACTTCAGGAGGAGGCGGACCTGGTCGAGGGTGTCGGCCTCGAACTCGAGGAGCGCGTTCGGCTTGAGCGCGCGGGCGGCGGCGATCCGCTCCCGCAGCGTGGCGGGGTCGAAGGCGGTCCAGTGGTTGTCCTTCACCAGGAAATGGTCGTGGAGGCCGGTGCGGTGGTTGGTCCCGCCACCGCAGAGGACGGCGTATTTCTCCAAATGGCGCAGGCCGGGCGTCGTCTTGCGGGTGTCCAGGAGGCGGGTCTTCGTCCCGGCCAGGGCGTCGACGAAGCGGCGGGTCAGCGTGGCGATGCCGGAAAGGCGCTGGAGGTAGTTGAGCGCGGGCCGCTCGCCGACGAGGAGGGGATGGAGCGCCCCCTCGATCCGCAGGACGGTGGCGCCGGGCTCCAGCGCGTCGCCGTCCCGGGCTTCCGCCGTGAGGCGCAGGGACGGGTCCTCTTCCCGGAAGACCGCCTCCGCCACGGGCAGCCCCGCCAGGACGCACCGTTCCTTGGCGAAGATGCGTGCCTTGGCGTGGCTTTGCGCGGGGACGAAGATTTGCGTCGTGATGTCGCCGGGGCCGCGATCCTCCTCCAGCGCGCGGCGGGCGGCCTCGCGGAGGATCTCCGGGGACGGCGGCGGGATCATCTAAACTTTGTCGCTGACCAGGGTGCCGACCTTCTCTCCCTGGACGACGGCCTTGAGGTTTCCCGGCTTGAACATGTCGAAGACGATGATCGGCATCCGGTTGTCCATGCAGAGGGAAAAGGCGGTCGAGTCCATGACGGCCAGGCGGCCCTTGAGCGCCTCCAGGTAGCTGATCCGGTCGAAGCGCTTGGCCTCGGGGTTCTTCTTCGGGTCGGAATCGTAGATGCCGTCGACCTTCGTCGCCTTGAGGATGATCTGGGCGCCGATTTCGTTGGCGCGCAGGGCGGCGGTGGTGTCGGTGGAGAAGAAGGGGTTGCCCGTGCCGGCGACGAAGATGATGACGCGCCCCTTTTCCAGGTGGCGGATGGCCCGGCCGCGGATGAAGGTCTCGGCGATGTTCTTCATCTCGATGGCGGTGAGCACGCGGGTGGGCACGTCGACCTTTTCCAGCGCGTCGCGCAGGCCCAGGCCGTTCATGACGGTGGCCAGCATGCCCATGTAGTCGGCGGTGCTGCGGTCCATCCCGGCGTGGGAGGGGGTCAGGCCGCGCCAGATGTTGCCGCCGCCGATGACGATGGCCACCTCGACGCCCAGCCGGTGGATTTCCGCGATCTGCTTGGCGATCTGAAGGGTGACCTGCGGATCGATCGCCTCCTCTCCGGCCAGCACCTCCCCGCTGAGTTTTAGGAGGATGCGTTTGAAGGTCGAGGGCCGGGGAGTGTCTTGCATTAAAGAGACAAAATCCTGGGGGGGGCGATTTTTGTCAATCTCATCTCATCCTCCCGCGCCGAATGTGGCGGCCGCTCCATCCACCCCCAGCTTTAAGAGCGTGCCGGGGGAGGTGACGATGGCGTGCCGCAATTTCGGCGTCAGGTCGTCGATGGGCTTTTCCGCCGTGCCGGAGAGGTGGGCCACCGCCCAGCGGTAATCGGCGGAGCGTTCCGGGTCCCGGGTGAAGAGGCTTTGGCCGTCCTTCGGCAGCCAGGCCAGGCTCTTTGGCTCCACGCCCAGGCGGATGATGCCGGTCAGGCGGCCTTTCTCGACGCGGAATTCTCCCTCCAGGCGGCAGAGGCCGGGGGCCTCCGTCACGATGCCGTCGACGTTGAAGACAGGGTCCCGCCATTCCCAGGAGGCCTGGGCTTCCCGAAGGCGGAGGTTGGCCCACTCTTTGTTGTGGGAGAGCAGGGCCAGGAACCGCAGCGCCAGGGTGTTGCCGAAGATGACGTCGCTGACGGCGAAGTCCCCCTTGCCCCATCCGCCCTGGAGGGCGCGCGGGCCGTTCCACATCAGGTTGCCGCTGATGCGGCCGCCGCGCAGCCGGTCCCGCCAGGGGGGGTAGACCCAGCTCTTCAGCGGCAGGTCGGCGAAGGTGGCCTGGGCCTCCACGTGCTCATCCTCCGGCTGCATCCCGGCGAAGCCCCGCACCTTGAGCCAGCCGGGATCGTCCTCCTTCATGGGGGTGAGGGTGGCCCGCTCCACGATGAGGTAGGGCTTGGTGACGATGAAGGAGAGGTCGGCCACCCGCTGAAGGGGCAGCTGCGGCAGCTCGAAGGTCCCGCCGTTGCCGGTGAAGCGCCAGTCCTTTTCCCCGTAGGGAGTCACCCGCATGGGGACATGCCGCAGGCCGGACATTTTCCCGTCCACGTCCCAAAGGACCTGGGCGTCCGGGGTGAGGACCTCCTTCAGGTAGAATTTCTGCGGCATGAGCCAGACGTACCAGGGGCGGTGCCCGGCGTTGAGGGGGACCTTTTTCTTCGGGTCGGGCGGGCGCAGGGTCAGCGTGGCGTGGGCGATGGTGATGCGGTCCACCTGCCAGCGCCGCAGAAGGACGCCCCAGGGGTTGAAGCGGGCGGTGACCGTTTCCGCGTCGAGGGAGGCGATGGCCTCGCCCGGACGGCCCTTGCTGTGGAAGAAGTCGGTCCAGACGTCGCAGCCCTGGTGATGAAGGGGGGCGAAGTCCCCCTCGACCTTGAGGCCTTTGGAGGTCGACTCGGCGATTTTCTTTCGGAACGTGTCGCTGTCCAGGTAGGCGTCCAGCCGGGGCCGTTCCTGTTTCCAGGCGACAGCCAGGCCGATCGCCAAAAGGACGAGGAAGAGGAGGAGGGCCCGGAGAAAAGTCATCTCCGGTTAACCTAGCCGAGAATCGGCGGGGATCAACCGGCGGCGCCGCCGGCGTGGCCGTGGGGGGTCACCGCTTCCTGGGCGGAGGCGGCCAAAAATTCCCGGTTGAGGCGGACGATCAGGTCGTAGGGGATTTCCTTCGGGCAGACGGCCTCGCACGCGGTGGTGTGGGTGCAGGAGCCGAAGCCCTCCGCGTCCAGCGCGCGGACCATGCCCAGGACGCGCTCGCCGCGCTCCGGCTGGCCCTGGGGCAGGGAATTGAGGTGGGCGACCTTCGCCGCCACGAAGAGCATGGGGGAGCCGTTCTTGCAGGCGGCCGCGCAGGCGCCGCAGCCGATGCAGTGGGCGGCGTCGAAGGCGGCTTCCGCCATCCGGTGGGGGATGGGGGCGCCGTTGGCCTCCGGGGCCTGTCCGGTGCGGACGGAGACGTAGCCGCCGGCCTGGATGATGCGGTCAAAGGCGCTGCGGTCGGTCACCAGGTCGCGCAGGACGGGGAAGGCCCCGACGCGCCAGGGCTCGACGACGATGACGTCCCCGTCCTGGAAGGAGCGCATGTAGACCTGGCAGGTGGTGGTGCCCTGCGTGGGGCCGTGGGGGTCGCCATTAAGGACCAAGGAGCAGGTGCCGCAGATGCCCTCGCGGCAGTCGTGGTCGAAGGCGATGGGGGGGATGCCGCGCTTGGTGAGGTCGTCGTTGACGACGTCGAGCATCTCCAGGAAGGACATGTTGGGGTTGATGTCCTTGGCCTCGTATGTCTCGAACGCGCCGGACGCGTCGGCGTTCTTCTGCCGCCAAACCTTGAGGGTGAAGTTCATAGGTGGAGGTTTATTTGTAGCTCCGGGTGGCCAGCTTGATGTTTTCGTAGGTCAGGGGCTCGACGTTGCGGGTCGGCTCCTGGCCCTCGCCGTTGTAGGTCCAGGCGGCGACGTGGGCGTAGTCGGCGTCGTTGCGCTTGCACTCGCCCTCTTCCTGGAATTCCTCGCGGAAGTGGCAGCCGCAGGACTCGGCGCGGGTCAGCGCGTCGCGGCAGAGCAGCTCGCCCAGCTCCAGGAAGTCGGCGATGCGGTTGGCCTTTTCCAGGGACTGGTTGAGTTCCGCGCCGGTGCCGGGGACCAGGGCGTCCCGCCAGAACTCGGCCCGCAGCTGCGGGATCAGCTCCAGGGCCTTGCGCAGCCCGGCGTCGTTGCGGGCCATGCCGCAGTAGTGCCAGAGGATCTTGCCCAGCTCCCGGTGGAACTCGGAGACGGGCTTCTTCCCGCCGATGGAGAGGAGCCGCTCGATGCGGGCGGCGCTTTCCTTGTGGGCGGTTTGGAAGGAGGCGGCGTCGGCCTTCGGGCGGCTGCCGGGCTTCTCTCCCGCCAGGTAGTCCCCCAGGGTGTAGGGAAGGACGAAGTAGCCGTCCGCCAGGCCCTGCATGAGGGCGCTGGCGCCCAGGCGGTTGGCGCCGTGGTCGGAGAAGTTGGCCTCGCCCACGACGAAGAGGCCGGGGACGTTGCTCATCAGCTGGTAGTCGACCCAGAGGCCGCCCATCGTGTAGTGGATGGCGGGGTAGATCCGCATGGGGGCCTTGTAGGCGTCCTCATGGGTGATCTCGTTGTACATCTGGAAGAGGTTGGCGTATTTCTCCCGCACGCCCTCTTCGCCGATGCGCTTCACCACGTCGGCGAAGTCGAGGTAGACGCCCAGGCCGTTCGGGCCGACGCCGCGGCCCTCGTCGCACACGCGCTTGGCGGCGCGGGAGGCGATGTCGCGCGGGGCCAGGTTCCCGTAGCTGGGATACATCCGCTCCATGAAGTAGTCGCGCTCGTCCTCCGGGATTTGGGCCGGGGGGCGGGAGTCGTGCTGCTTCTTCGGCACCCACATGCGGCCGTCGTTGCGGAGGGACTCGGACATCAGGGTGAGCTTTGACTGGTAGTCGCCGGTCACCGGGATGCAGGTGGGGTGGATCTGGGTGAAGCAGGGGTTGGCCAGGGCGGCGCCCCGCTTGTAGGCGCGCCAGATGGCGGTGGCGTTGGAGCCGCGCGCGTAGGTGGAGAGGTAGAAGACGTTGCCGTAGCCGCCGGTGGCCAGGACGACGGCGTCGCCCGCGTGGGCGGTCAGCTCGCCGGTCACCAGGTCGCGGACGATGATGCCCTTGGCCTTGCCGTCTTCCAGCACCAGGTCGACCATTTCCGTCCGCTCGTGCAGCTTGATGCGGCCGGCGGCGATCTGCCGGGAGAGGGCCTGGTAGGCGCCCAAAAGGAGCTGCTGGCCGGTGGCGCCGCGCGCGTAAAAGGTGCGGGAGACCTGCGCGCCGCCGAAGGAGCGGTTGGCCAGCATGCCGCCGTATTCGCGGGCGAAGGGGACGCCCTGGGCGACGCACTGGTCGA
The DNA here is from genome assembly GCA_028283855.1 of Verrucomicrobium sp. NCBI lineage: Bacteria > Pseudomonadati > Verrucomicrobiota > Verrucomicrobiia > Verrucomicrobiales > Verrucomicrobiaceae > Verrucomicrobium > Verrucomicrobium sp. Next base: position 167,620 of record JAPWJX010000004.1, read on the forward strand.
TGATCTGGGTGCTGACCTGGGCCAGGCGGTAGACGTTGGCCTCGCGGGAGCGGAAGTCGCCGCCCTTCACCGTGTCGTAGAAGAGGCGGTAAACGCTGTCGCCGTCGTTCTGGTAGTTCTTGGCCGCGTTGATGCCGCCCTGGGCTGCGATGCTGTGGGCGCGGCGCGGGCTGTCCTGGAAGCAGAAGGATTCCACCTCGTAGCCCATTTCCGCCAGGGAGGCGGCGGCGGAGGCGCCGCCCAGGCCGGTGCCGACGATGAGCACCTTGTATTTCCGCTTGTTGTTCGGCGCGACGAGTTTCATCTCGTTCTTGCGCCGGGTCCACTTTTCGGCGAGCGGCCCTTCCGGGACGCGGGGATTGAGGATCGCGCTCATTATTTGACGTAGCCCAGGAAGACGAGGGCCGGGATGGCCGCCATGCCCAGGAAGACGCTCCAGGCGAAGAAGCGGGCGACGGCGTTCTGGAGGGCGAAGGTGGTCCGGTTCCCCACGCCCAGGCTGCGGAGCAGGGCCGCGCCGCCGTGGTGAAGGTGGAGGGCCAGGAAGCCGAGGGAGACGATGTAGAAGAGGACGACCCAGACGTTGCTGAAGGCCGCCACCATCATGCGGTGGACGTCGTGGACGGGGGCGGGGACGCCGGGCAGCGGCGCCTCGAACGCGCGGTAGCCGTGATAGGGCCCGCCCATGAGGGTGAACTGGTAGAGGTGGAAGATGATGAAGGCCAGGACCACGAGGCCGCCGACGAACATGAGGCGGCTGGCCAGGGAGGCCGTCTGGGGCTTGAGCTGCGCGTAGTCCTGCGGGCGGGCGGCGCGGTTCCGGCGGGTGAGGCGGACGGCGGCGTCGACGTGCAGGAGGACGGAGAGGATGAGGACGGCCCGGAAGGTCCAGAGCAGCCAGGGATTGCCCTGGAGGAGGTAGGCGTAGTGGTTGATCTTCTCCGGCGGGAGGAAGATTTGCAGGTTGCCCAACATGTGGACGATGACGAACCCGAAGAGGATGAGGCCGGTGACGGCCATGATCGCTTTGAGCCCGATGCTGGAGCGGAAGAAGGAGTGCTTCTTGGAGGCGGCGGCCATGTGGGCGCAGAGTACGATATCTCGTACCGCCAAGTCAATCGGTCACTTGCAACAGAGTTTTTGCGGACTAATCCAGCGATTCTAATAGCCCTTCCAGGCCGCGCCGGGGGCGGTCCAAAAGGTAGGCGCGCAGCCCCTGGGCGCGGGCGGGGACGTCGTCGTGCGCGGCCTCGTCGCCGACCATGGCGGCCTCTTCCGGCGCGCAGTCCATGGCGGCCAGGGCCTTGCGGAAGATGAGGGGATCGGGCTTGGCGCAGCCCATTTCCGCGCTGATGAAGAGGCGCTCGAAGAAGCGGCCCAGGCCGAGCCCTTCCAGCACCGGGCGGAGCCGCGCGTCCCAGTTGGAGAGGACGGCCAGACGCGCGCCGGAGCCCTGCAGCGCCTCCAGCGTGGGCGCCACGTCTGGGAAAAGCCGCCACACCTCCGGCTGGGAGAAGTGGGTGTACAGCTCCTCGAACCACGGCTCGAAGGCGGCGGGCGCGGGCTGCCCTTCCACGCTGAGGCGGACGACCTGCCGCCACCACGCGCGGTCGTCGCCGTTTTCCGGCACCGTTCCCGCCGCGCGCGGGCCGAGCTTGCGGAACGCGGCGCGGAAGCCTTCCTGGAGCCGCGCGGGATCCAGCTCCGCGCCGTGCGCGCGGGCGATCGCGGCGTAGGTCTCGCCGACCGGGCGGGCGGGATGGAGGAGCGTCCCCGCCGCGTCGAAGAAGTAGACGGAGGGCTTCGTCATCGGGCGGGGGAGAGGAGCTCGTTGAGCTGGGTTTCCTCCGCGTCGGCCCCTTCGTGGAGGCGGAGGGCCTCGGCGGCCAGGGTGAGGGAGCCGAGGAGGAGGGCGGGCTCCCCCCCGAGGTCGGGCCAGAGCGCGGCGAGGGAGGGATGGACCGCCGCGCCGGGGAAGTGGGGCAGGAGGCTTTCCGGGGCGGCGGCCCGCTCGCCGGGGAGGCCGACCAGATCGACCCGCGCCGCGCCGGGCAGGAGGAGCCGCGCGGCGGCGGCGGAGTCCTTGTCGGTGAAGGCGCCGAAGACGAGGCGGTAGGGAACGCGGTAGCTTTCCTTCCACGCGGCGACGGCGGCGGCGATCCCTTCCGGGTTGTGCGCGCCGTCGACGACCAGGGGCGGCTCTTTGCGCAATACCTGGAAGCGGCCGGGCCACGCGGCGGTGGCGAAGGCGCGGGAAAGTTCCTCGTCCGCGAAGGGGAGGACGAGGCGGAGGGCTGCGGCGGCGCAGGCGGCGTTGCGCGCCTGGTGCGGGCCGCGCAGGCCAAGCGGGCCGGGGAAGCCGGTATGAAGGACGGTGAGCGGCGCGCCCTTTTCCTCCGCGCGGCGGCGCAGGACGTCCAGGGCGGGGCCCGCCTCCTGCCCGGTGACGGCGGGGACGCCGGGCTTGAAGATGCCGGCCTTCTCGGCGGCGACCGCCTCCGGCGTGTCGCCCAGGAACTCGCGGTGGTCGGTCCCGATGTTGGTGACGATGGTGACGGCGGGGGTGACGATGTTGGTCGCGTCGAGCCGCCCGCCGAGGCCGGTTTCCCAGACGGCCCATTCGACGCCCGCCTGCGCGAAGTGGCGGAGGGCGACGGCGGTGACCGCCTCGAAGAAGGTCGGCGGGCCCCATTCTTCCGGCAGGGAGACGGCGGCAACGGCGGCGATCCCGGCGGCGAAGGCCTCGCGGGAGATCGGGACGCCGTCGACCTGGATCCGCTCCCGCACGCTGCGGAGGTGGGGGGAGGTGTAGAGGCCGGTCCGCAGGCCCCGGGCGCGGAGCGCGGCGGCGCAGAAGGCGGCGGTGGAGCCCTTTCCGTTGGTCCCCGCGATGTGGACGAAGCGGAGCTTTTTTTCCGGGGAGCCGAGGGCGGCGGCCAGGGCCTCCATCTTGCCCAGGCCCAGCTTCATCCCCAGCCGCCGGGTCTGGCCGAGCCAGGCGAGGGCCGCGGCGTAGTCCATGGGCGGGCTACTTCTTCTTCAGGTAACGGAGGATCTTGGCCAGGGTCGGCCGCATGGAGAGGCGCGGCACGATCATGTCGATCAGGCCGCGGTCCAGGAGGAACTCGGCGGTCTGGAAGCCCTTGGGGAGGTCCTGCTTGGTCGTCTCCTTGATGACGCGCTTGCCGGCGAAGCCGACCATGGCGTGGGGCTCGGCCAGGATGACGTCGCCCAGGGAGGCGTAGCTGGCGGTGACGCCGCCCATGGTGGGGTTGGTCAGGATGGAGATGAAGGGCAGCCCGGCCTCGTGGTGGCGGGCCAGGGCGCCGCTGGTCTTGGCCATCTGCATGAGGCTCATGGCGCCCTCGTGCATGCGGGCGCCGCCGGAGGTGGAGATGATGAGGACGGGGACCTTCGCCTTGGTGGCGCGTTCGATGGCGCGGGTGATCTTCTCCCCTACCGCCGCGCCCATGCTGCCGCCCAGGAACTTGAAGTCCATGGCGGCCAGGGAGGCCTTCTCCCCCTCGATGGAGAGGAAGCCGCTGACGACCGCTTCCCGCAGGCCGGTGCTTTTCTGATATTTCTGGATCTGCTCCGCGTAGGCCTTCACGGCCACGAAGTTGAGCGCGTCGACGGGGCCCAGGCCCGCGTCCTCTTCCTTGAAGGTGCCGGGGTCGGCCAGCAGCTCCGCCCAATCCCGGGCCCCCAGGGCGAAGTGGTGCTGGCACTTCGGGCAGACCTGGGTGTTGTCCGCCAACTGCTTGGCGTAGAGCATCTCCCGGCAGTGCGGGCAGCTGGTCCACAGGCCATTGGGGATCTCCAGGCGGGTCTCGCCGGAGGGGATGCTGATCGCTTCGGGGGATTCGTTTTGCATGGCTCTATATATAAAGGGATTAGGAAGTCAGGCGCGGGCGATGGTGAGGGCGGCGACCCGGGCCGCTCCGGCCGCCAAGAGGATGCGGGCGCACGCCTCGGCGGTCGCGCCGGTGGTCAATACATCGTCGATTAGTAGCAAATGGCGGCCTTCCACGTCAAACCGGGCGTTTACCTGGAAGGCCCCCAGCAGGTTCCGCAACCGGGGGCCGCGGCTCAGCCGGGCCTGTTGGACGGTGGGGCGCGCTCTCTTTAAACAGGGGAGGACGGGGATCCCTTGGCGCCTGCCCAGAGCCCGGGCCAGTTCCGCCGCCTGGTTGAAGCCGCGCTCCCGCCGCCGCAGAGGGTGGAGGGGGACCGGGACCAGCCCGTCCCAATTCTCCCCGGCGGCAAAGCGGCGGAAGCCGTCCTCCAGCCAGTCGGTCAGGGGAGAGAGGTAATGGGACTGGCCGCCGTATTTAAAGTGGAGGATCGCGTCGCGGACGGTCCCCTCGGCGCGATACGCCGCCCGGGCCCAGGCCAGGGACCATTCCCGTTCCTGGCAGTTGGCGCAGAGGAAGGGGCCGGGGAAGACGCCGGGAAAGGGCTCCCCGCACTGGCGGCAAAAGGGGGCGGCGACCCGCCGCGTGCCGGGCAGCTCCGGGTCGATCGCGGCGGGCGGGAAGAGGAGGTCGGCGCCGGTCCGGCCCCACTCCTTCGCTGCCGAATAGAGCTCAACCCACATAGAGCTCAATCCCCACGGGGCCACCTCCGCACGATCGGCAGGATGAGGAAAAGGAGGACCAGGCTGACGGGATTTTCCAGGAAGGAGCCCCCGGCCCAATGGCCGGGCCACCCGGCGGTGAGGGCCTGGCTGGCCTTTGCGCCGACGATCCAGCCCGCGTGAAGGCCCATGGAGAGCCAAAGCCGCCCCGTGCGGAGGTAGGCCGCACCCAGGACGAGGCCGACGGCCAGGAGCGTGGCGAAGCGAAAGGCCATGTTCGGCTGGGCCAGCGCGCCGAGCGGCTCGAAGGCGTGGCCCACGGCGGCGAAGCCGGAGGCCCAGGTCACCGGCTGCGGGGCGAACGTGGCGGGGACCTTGATGAAATGGAAGAGGGCGAAGAGCGCCGCGCCGGCCAAGAGGCCCGGGACGCCGCCCCACGCGCGGACGAGGGTCCCCTGGATGACGCCCCGGAAGAGGACCTCCTCCACGAAGGCCAGGACGGCCGCGCCGAGGGCGACGCCCGCCAGGCCGCAGAGGAAGGGGAGCGGGGGCTGCGGCGTCCAGCCCCGGCCGCCCGCCGCCACCGCCAGCGCGGCGAAGAGGAGGGCGGAGAGAAGGCCGATTTCCAGCCCGCCCAGCCAGTCCTTCCCGCGCCGGGGCGAGGGCCCCAGGCCCAGGGCCGGGGCGGAGGCCAGCCCCAGCGGCTTGCGGAAAAGGAAGAGCCCCGCCAGCGCGGCGAGCATCAGCGCCCGGTCGACGTAGCGGTGGAAGGGGTGGGCGATCCACCCGTGCCCCAGCCAATAGAGAGGCGGGGAGAGGAGCGCCGCGCCGAGGAAGACGAAGGCGATGCAGCCCCAAAGGGCGCGGCTGGAGGCGGGCATCAGGCCTGGGTCTTTTCCGGCGCGGGGGAGATCCCCGCCACGGGCACCGTGCGGCGGCTTTGCTCGATGCCGCCGATTTCCCGGCGGGGCTGGAGGGCGGCCTCCTCCGCGCGGAGGGCGTCCATCCGCTTCTCGATGGCGGCCATCGTCTCCGGCAGCGTCTCGCCCGTCCCGTCAAAGCGGATGCCCGCCAGGGCGTAGCCCTTGTGGGCGTCGACGGAGCCGCCCGCCTTCAGGAAGGTGATGTAGTCGGCGATGGCCCCTTCCGGATCCTTGTCGTAGCGGGCGGAAATCTGCAGCGCGCCGATGCCGGACTGGAGGTATTCGGAATAGAGCGGGGCGTTGATGAGGTGGGCGCGCTCCTGCCACTGGCCGCGGCGGAACTCCTCGTAGCCGCTCCAATCCTCGATCCCGCCGAAGCGCTCCGCCTCCTTCAGCCACTGGGCGTCCTTTTCCTCCTGCGTGCTTTCCGGGTGGGCGTAGACCCAGTGCTGGAAGGCGTCGGTGGAGGCCACCTTCAGCACGTAGTTGAAGAAGTCGGCGATCATGAAGCGCTGGGCGCGCAGCTTTTCCGAAGGGTCCTGGTAGACGACGCCCAGCTTGTTCGGGACGACCAGCTCCTGCGTCATGGAGGCCAGCTCGCACAGTTCCATGCCGGGCTCGCCGCGGTAGGAGGAGAGGTCCTGGTCCTTGCAGAAATAGGCGTGGCTGCCGTGGCCCAGGCCCTCGTGGGCGGCGGTGGCGATGCCCTCCTGCGTCAGCGCGTTGTTCACGCAGAGGAACTGGCGGCGGGAGAGGGGCAGGGTGGCGCAGAAGCCGTAGCACGGCGTCTTGCCGGGGCGGTCCTCCGCGTCGAGCAGGCCGTCCCGCGCCGCCTCCTCCAGGGAGGGGGCCAGCCGGGGGTCGACGGCGTTGGCCAGCTGGATCATCCCGGGGACGAATTCTTCCTGGCTGGCGAAGGGCTTGAGAGGCGGCAGGCCGTCCGGATCGACGGTGAGGTCCCACGGGCGGAGCTTTTCCCCCTTTTGCAGCTGGCCGGAGGCGGCCATCTTTTCCTGCACATCCCGCTGGAACGCGCGGAAGAAGGGGACGATGTGGTCCTCGATCGCCTGATGGAGCTGGAGCGTCTCCTCCGGCGTCGAGTTGCGGCCCCGCGCGGCGTAGCCGTAGTGGAGGTAGTCCCCCGTCTCCGGCCGGCCGGGCAGGGCGTAGCCGGCGTTCTTTGCCATCTGGCAGCGGAGGTCCACCTGCTGGGCGAAAATCTCGTTGAACTCCTGCCGGTGGGCCAGGCGGGCTTCCTTTTCCTTTACCCAGGCTTCCTGGCGCTTGGCGCGGTCGGTGCCTTCCAGGACCGGTTTGATCTGCTGGGAGGTGAGGGTCTTTCCGTCCAGCTCGACGGTCAGGTTGGACGTGGCTTCCTCATAGGCGCTGGCCAGGTTGGTGTCCTGGGTGCCCAGCTCGGTGTTTTCCTCCCGATAAAGGGTGACGGCGGTGTTGATCCCCTTCCGCAGCTCGTCGAAATAGGGGGGCAGGGCCTGGAAGGCGGGATGGGCCTGGAGCTTCTTTTGCAGCGCGGCGTCGATGTCCTGGATCGGCGGGCTCACCTCGTTGACCAGCCGGTCGTAGGCGGCCTTATATTCCGGATTGTTCGTGTCGGAATCGCGGTCGAGGGTCACGGCCTGCCATGCTTCGCCGGAGGCGTCTTCGAATTCGTCGCTCAGCTCGATCCAGGCCCGCATGTCGGCCTCGGTCTTTACCTCGCCCAGGCGCGCGTCGAGATCGGCGTAGATCTTTTCCAGCGTGGGGAGGTCGAGGAAGTCGGCTCCTTCCAGCAGGGGGTAAGTCAGCGGCTTGTAGGGAGGGAGCTTCTTCATGGGGATAATTGTTAAGATGGGTTAATCGGGGCGAAAAAATCGCGTTGTAAGAAGGGGCGGAGGATGGCAAAAGAGTCGATTCCATTCAAGATGAGTTCTCGTTCCGCCACCGCCGCCGCGCCCGCCGCGCGGCCCATCACCCCCCTCGAGTTCGAGAAGCCGGTCGCCGAGCTGGAAAAAATGCTCGCCGAGCTGAAGACCCGCTCGGAGGCCCATGACGTCGACCTGGGCGGGGAGATCACCCGGCTGGAGAAGAAAATCGCCGAGGAGCGGGCGGAACTCTACACGAAGCTGACTCCCTGGCAGCGCGTCCAGATCGCCCGCCACCCGCAGCGCCCCTATTTCCTGGACTACGCCCAGCGCCTCTTCACCGACTTCACCGAGCTGGCGGGGGACCGCGTCTACGGCAACGACCGCGCGACCGTCGGCGGCCTGGCCACCCTGGACGGGGAGCGGGTCGTCGTCATCGGCCAGCAAAAGGGCCGGGACGTGAAGGAGAACCTCCTGCGCAACTTCGGCATGTCCCACCCGGAAGGCTACCGCAAGGCCCTTCGCCTCATGCAGATGGCGGACAAGTTCGGCCTGCCCATCCTGTGCTTCATCGACACCCCGGGGGCCTACCCCGGCCTGGCCTCCGAGGAACGCCACGTCGGCGAGGCGATCGCCAAGAACCTGCGGGAAATGTTCTCCCTGCGCGTCCCCATCGTCGCCACCGTGCTGGGCGAGGGGGGGAGCGGCGGCGCCCTGGGCATCGGCGTGGCCGACCGCGTCCTCCTCATGGAGAACGCCTACTACTCCGTCATTTCCCCGGAGGGCTGCGCCTCCATCCTCTGGCACTCCGCCGCCCAGGCCCCGAAGGCGGCCGAGGCGATGAAGATCAGTTCCGCCGAGCTTTTCAAAATGAAGCTGGTGGAGGAAGTCATCCCCGAGCCCCTCGGCGGCGCGCACCGCAACTGGGACGCCGCCGCGGCCTCCCTCAAGGACGCCATCCTCCGCCACCTGCGCCAGCTGCAGAAGCTGGGCGTCTCCGCCCTGCAGGAAGGCCGCTACGAGAAGTTCCGCCAATACGGCGCCTTTGAAGAGCGCGCGGGCAAGTCCGGCAAGTAGCTTTTGATGAACGAACTCGAAACGCGGCGTCACTCGGCGGCCCACGTCCTGGCCACCGCCCTCCTGGAACTTTGGCCGGAGGCGCAGTTCGCCGCCGGGCCTCCCGTCGAGCAGGGATTCTACTACGACGTCGACCTCCCCCACCGGCTCAGCCCGGAGGATTTCCCGAAGATCGAGGAAGCCATCGCCCGCGTCCTGGCCGCCAAGCAGCCCTTCGTCCGCAAGGAAGTGAGCCGCGCCGAGGCGGAGAAGCTGGCCCGCGCCGGCCGCCTGGCCGCCCTTTCCGACCGGCCGGAACCCAGCCGCTTCAAGCTCGACATCCTCCAGGGCATCCCGGAAGGGGAGACCATCTCCCTCTACGAGAACGGCGCCTTCACCGACCTCTGCGCCGGGCCCCACGTGGCCGACACCGGCTCCGTCGGCGCGGTGAAGCTCACCCACGTCGCCAGCGCCTATTACAAGGGGGATGAGCGCAACCCCCAGCTCCAGCGCATCTACGGCATCGCGTTTGCCACCCAGGCGGAGATGGACGCCCACTTCGCCATGCTGGAGGAGGCCAAGAAGCGCGACCACCGCAAGCTGGGCAAGGAGCTCCAGCTCTTCACGTTCGACGAGGACGTCGGCCCCGGCCTGCCCCTCTGGCTGCCGAAGGGGACCGTCCTCATCGAGGAACTGGAGAAGCTGGCCAAGGAAACCGAGTTCGCCGCCGGCTACGAGCGGGTCCGCACCCCGCACATCGCCCGGGACAACCTCTACAAGACCAGCGGGCACCTGCCCTACTACGCGGAGAGCATGTTCCCGCCCATGCAGCTGAAGGAAGAGGAGGGGAAGGAGCCGGTCACCTACTACCTCAAGGCGATGAACTGCCCGCACCACCACAAGCTCTTCGACGCGGTGCCCCGTTCCTACCGCGACCTGCCGCTGCGCCTGGCCGAGTACGGCACCTGCTACCGCTACGAGCAGTCCGGCGAGCTGCTGGGCCTCATGCGCGTCCGCTCCATGCAGATGAACGACGCGCACATCTACTGCACGGCGGAGCAGTTCGCGGCGGAATTCCACGCGGTGAACGAGATGTACCTGAAGTATTTCAAGATCTTCGGCCTCGACCGCTACCGGATGCGCTTCTCCACGCACGACCCGGAGAAGCTGGGCCAGAAATATGTGGACGAGCCGGAACTCTGGAAGCAGACGGAGGACATGGTCCGCCGCGTGCTGGTGGAGAGCGGCATCGACTTCATCGAGGTGCCGAACGAGGCTGCCTTCTACGGGCCGAAGATCGACGTCCAGGTCTGGAGCGCCATCGGCCGGGAATTCACCCTGGCGACGAACCAGGTCGACTTCGCCGTGCCGCGCCGCTTCGGCCTCTCCTACACCACCGCGCAGAACACCAAGGAAACCCCGCTCTGCATCCACCGCGCCCCCCTGGGCACGCACGAGCGGTTCATCGGCTTCCTCATCGAGCACTTCGCCGGGGCCTTCCCCACCTGGCTCTCCCCGGAGCAGGTCCGCATCCTCCCCGTCACGGACGACCAAAATCCCGCCGCCGAGGTGCTGGCCGGGGAGCTGCGCGCCCTGGGCCTGCGCGCCACGGTCGACGGAAGCCGCGAGAAGCTGGGCGCTAAAATTCGCCTTGCCCAGGTCGAAAAGGTTTCTAACATGGTGGTACTTGGAAAGAATGAAGTCTCCTCTGGGCAGCTCTCAGTGCGCAGTCGCAAAGACGGCGACCTTGGCCTGATGGACCGTTCCGCCTTCATTTCCCGGCTGGAAGCCGAAGTCCGTTCCCGTTCCCTCTGATTCCATAGCTCATCACGAGGCCTTCTTTCCTCCCCTAACCCTACCCACGTGGCTCGCCCTCCTAGAAACTTCAATAGCGGCCGGTTCAGCAACCATACCGTCCGCGCCAATCACTTCATCCGCGCCCGCGAGGTCTTCGTCATCGACGGGGACGGCAAGCCGGTCGGCAACATGCCGACCCCCGCCGCCCTCGACCTGGCCAAGCGTTCCGGCCTCGACCTGGTCGAGATCTCCCCGAACGCCAACCCGCCGGTCTGCAAGATCCTCGACTACGGCAAATACCGCTACGAGATCGCCAAGAAGGACAAAGACTCCAAAAAGCACGGCGGCGCCTCCAAGGTGAAGGAGATGCAGTTCCACCTGAACATCGATCCCCACGACTACGCCACCAAGCTGCGCCACGCCGAGCAGTTCATGTGGAAGGGCATGAAGGTGAAGCTCTCCCTCTTCCTCCGCGGCCGGGAAAACCTGCATAAGGACCTGGGGGAGGCGCTCATGCGCCGCGTCCGGGCCGACCTCTCCCACATCGGCGCCGCCGATCAGGAGCCAAAATTTGTTGGCAAAAGCATTTCGATGATGCTAACACCCTTCCCCCTGCAAAAACGGACCCGGAAGTTCACAGAGGCCGATGAGGCCGAGGAACCCGAGGGGGAGGAAGAGGAAACGACCGAATCTTCCGCCGACGGACAGCCCGAATCGGCCGCCTAATGCGGGTAGAATAAGAGAGAAAATATATGCCGAAAGCCGTTGCCCGCCGTAAGACTAAGAAGTCTGTCGCCAAGCGTTTCAAGATCACCGCCACCGGGAAGGTCCTGACCTCCCGCGCCGGACGCCGCCACCTTGCCGGTTCCAAGAACCGCAAGCGCATGCGCAGCCTGGGGAAGGTCAAACGCGTCAGCGAGACCGACGAATACCGGATCAAATCGAACCTGCCTTTCAGCCGCCGTTAAGGCGCTGTAATCGCAGCCCGAAGGCCAGATTTGCCTTTACAGCCTGCCCGAACCGGGCATGCTAACCCCTCCATTTTAACTAAAAGAGAGAACTGATATGGCACGTACCACTAACGCCCCCGCCTCCCGCGAGCGCCGCAAGCGCGTCGTTTCCGCCGCGAAAGGCTACCGCGGCCGCCGCAGCAAGCTTTTCCGCTACGCCAAGGATGCGCGGATGAAGGCTCAATACTGGTCCTACCGCGACCGCAAGACCCGGAAGCGCAACTTCCGCGCCCTCTGGCTCACCCGCATTTCCGCCGCCTGCAAGGCCCACGGCATCACCTACAGCCGCTTCGCCGAGGCGCTGAAGAAGGCCCAGATCGAGCTGGACCGCAAGGTCCTGGCCGACCTGGCCGTTGCCGAGCCGACCGCCTTTGCCGCCCTCGTCGGCGCGCTCAAGGCCTAGCGGACCTCCGGTTTTAGATAAGAGCCAAAGAAAAAGGCGCCTCCCGTAAGGGAGGCGCCTTTTTCTTTAGGGGCGGAAAGGGGTTTTAGTGGGTGTGGCTGCGGGGATCCAGCAGGCCGGCCTGCAAGGCGTGGTTGTGCGCCCGGACGTAGCGGGCGACGTTGATCTCTTCCCCCTTGCTCTGGCGGACGAGTTCTTCCTTATGCAGGCTGGTAAACTGGGCGCGCTCGACGGGATCGGGCAGGGCGGCGACGGTGACCTCGTGCCGGACCAACTTGGCTTCGGGCGAGTCGGTCTTCACGCATGCTTTTTCCAGGACGCCCTTCAGCCGGGCTTCGGTGTGGTCGGGGAGGGGAGGGAGGAGGGTGGGCATGGAGGTTTCTTTTTAGGTAATTCGGCTATTTCCCGGGCAACTTTCCCGGAAAAAGCAGGTTCCAGGCCTATTTCTCGCGCTGGGGCGCCTTTTTCTCCGGGGAAGGGAGGGGGGCGACCGGCGGACGGGTCGCTTCCGCCAAAAGGGAGCGGGCTTGCCGCTTTTCCTGTTCCCGCTGCGCGCAGGCTTCCACGACGCCCCACATGGTTTCCAGCTCCTTCTTGAAGCCGCCGGAAAGCAGGGGCATGCGGTTGCCCGTCTTCGGGTCCAGGTTGTGGTCGTCCAGGTGGAAGGAGGGGGCTTCCCGGTCCCGCTTCCACTGGGTGCCGAAGTAGAGGTCGACGACTTTCCTGATATCGTTCCCCAACTCGTGCGGGGTCAGCTCCGGCAGTTCGGGCCGGAGCCGCTGGAAGATCTCCGCCGGGACCTGCTTGTCCCGGACCAGGGCCCGCTCGATCATGTTGAGGACCCGGTGGGGCATGAGGTCCTTTTCGTCGGTCTGGTTTTCGACGAGGGGGCGCAGCTCGCCGGAGGGCGGCTTGGCGAAGACCTTTTCCAGGGCGGTGATGGGGCCGAAGCCGATGGGGCCTTCCTTTTGCAGCCACGGCAGCCAGCTTTCCCGGAGGAATTCCTTGTCGACGCCGGCCAGCGGGGCCAGGCCGCCGGCGGTGTCGCCGTCCTGGGTGGAGTAGCCGACGGTCGCTTCCGAGCGGTTGGTGGTGACCAGGAGGAGGGCGTTGCGGAGGTTGGCGGCCAGCCAGATGCCGGGGGCGCGGACGCGGGCCTGGATGTTCTGCCGGGCGTGGTCGTCCCGCTCCCAGTCCAGGGGGCGGCCGGTGATCTGCTCGCCAAGTTTTTCGTAGGCGTCGACGAGGGGCTGGATGTCGAACTCGTGGTATTCGGCCCCCAGTTCCTTGGAAACGGCGCGGGCCGCCGCGCGGGTTTCGGCGGAGCTGTTTTCCCCGCCCTGGTAGGCGCAGAGGGTGTGGCGGCTCATGAAGTCGCCGGGCGTCCGGGATTGTTCGATGCCGGGGATGTGGGAGAGCTTTTTCTGGAATCCTGCGACGCCCAGCTCGTCCATGGCGAATTTCGCCGCGATGCCCTGCAGGGAGAGGACGGCGGCGGAGTCGACGCCGCCGCTTAGGGAGGTGGCGAGGCTGTGGAGCTGCGGGTTTTTGCGGAAGTAGTCGAAGAGGGCCAGGGCTTCGGCACGGGTGAACTCCTCCTCCTTGTGATGGGGGCTCAATTCCCAGGCCGGAGCGGCGGGCGGCGTGGCCTTTTCATTCTCCACGGCGGGCCAGGGGAAGGGGATGGCGACGAGGCCCGGCTCCACCGCCTCGAAGCGCGGCTGGAAGCTGGCGGAGGCGCGCTGGGCGGTGCGGGTGGCGTCGATGTCCAGGACGGCGGGGGTCACCAGCACGTCGCGGAAGGAGAGGCGCGGCCCCTCGGCCATCAGCTCGCCCCGGCTGGCGATCAGCGCGCCGCCGTCGTAGATCATGCGGCCCGCCTCGTTGCCCAGCAGGTTGCTGTAGAGGTAGTGGGCGTTGAAGGCGCGGGAGCCTTCCAGGACGATGCGCTTGCGCACCTCGTGCTTGCCGAAGGAGAAGTGGCTGGCGCTGGAATTGAGGATGAGGTCGGCGCCGCGCTGGGCCAGGGGAGTGCCGGGGCGGTTGGCCACCCAGGCGTCCTCGCACGTTTCCAGGCCGATGCGGACGCCGCCGATGTCGAAAAGGAGGTCGCCGATGGGGTAGGCCTTCCCGCCCAGGGTGACGGTCGATTGGACCCCTTCCGGCCATTCCTTGAACCAGCGGGACTCGTAGTGGTTGCCGTCGTTGGCCAGGTGCTGCTTCGGCACGAAGCCCTTGATCTCCCCGTCGACGCAGACGGCCTGCGCGTTGAAAAGGCCGTTATGGTAGGGCAGGGGAAGGCCCAGGGTGGCGACCATGCCCTTGGTTTCCGGCAGGAGGCGCTGGAGCATCTCCCAGGCCTGCTGCTGGACGCCGAGGTATTGGAAGGCGTCCTCGCACCCGTAGCCGGTAATGCAGAGTTCCGGCAGGCAGGCGACGGAGGCTTCCTGGGCGCGGCTTTCCCGCAGGGCCTGGCGGATGCGCGCCTCGTTCCCCTCCCAATCCAGGGGGGTCTGATTCAGGGCGACGGCGGCGGCCTTGACCAATTGCATGGGGTATAATTCGGCTAAATAGAGGGGAAGGGGCCAAAAATATGCTTTTCCCCGGGGCTGGGAGGGGCGATTTTCTTCCCCTTCCCCCCTATGGAAAACGACCTGCAGAACCTGGAAGCCGAGATCGGCTCCGCCCTGGCCGCCGTGGCCGACACCCCCGCGCTGGAGGCGGTGCGCATCAAGTATTTCGCCAAGAGCGGCCTGATCACCTCCCTGATGGAGAAGGTGGGCCAGGCGCCGAAGGAGCAGCGCCCCGTCCTGGGCAAGCAGGTCAACGAGTTCAAGGGCCGGGTCAACGCCGCTTTCGAGGAGAAGAAGAGCGCCCTGGAGAGCAAGGCGGAGGCCGCGGGCGTCGACGAGACGCTGCCGGGCCGCCCCGTGCCCGCCGGTTCCCTCCACCCGATCTACGCCGCGCGGGACCGCGCCATCGCCATCTTCCGCCGCCTGGGCTTCTCCCTGGCGGAGGGGCCGGACGTGGAGACGGAGCACTACAATTTCGACGCGCTGAACACCCCCGCCGACCACCCGGCGCGGAACGAGGGGGACACCTTCTACCTGGCCGACCAGTCCCTCCGCCTGGCCGCCGACGGCGACCGGGACCGCCGGGGCCGCCTGCTCCTGCGCACGCAGACCTCCCCCGTCCAGATCCGCGTCCTGGAAAAGGCGACGCCGCCCGTCCGCATCATCGCCCCGGGCCGCTGCTACCGCCGGGACGAGATCGACGCCACCCACGGCATCGCCTTCCACCAGATGGAGGGCCTCGTCGTCGCGGAGGGGGTCTCCCTGGCGGAGATGAAGGGGACCATGGAGCTCTTCTTCCGCGAGCTCTTGGGCCACGACCTCAAGTTCCGCTTCCGCCCCCACTTCTTCCCCTTCACCGAGCCGAGCTTCGAGGTCGACGCCTCCCGCCCGGGCAACCTGGTCAAGGGCAAGGAATGGCTGGAGATCTGCGGCTGCGGCATGGTCCATCCCAAGGTGCTGCAGAACGCGGGCATCGACCCGGAGAAATACACCGGCTTCGCCTTCGGCTTCGGCATCGAGCGGATCGCCATGATGCTCCACCACGTGAACGACCTGCGCCTCTTCACGGAGGGCGACGCCCGCTTCCTGCGCCAACTTTCCCCTGCCGTCTAAGCCCATGAGCGAAACCGCCGATTACAAGTCCACCGTCCTCCTTCCCCGCACCGACTTCCCGATGCGGGCGGAGCTGCCCAAGCGGGAGCCGGAAACCCTGGCCCGCTGGCAGCAGGAAAAGCTCTACGAGAAGGTGCTGCAAAACCGCGCCGGGGCGCCGAAGTTCGTCTTCCACGACGGTCCCCCCTTCGCCAACGGCAACGCCCACATGGGCCACGCGCTGAACAAGACGCTGAAGGACATCGTCGTGAAGTACAAGACGATGTCCGGCTTCCAGGTCCCCTACATCCCGGGCTGGGACTGCCACGGCCTCCCCATCGAGCACAAGGTGATGAAGGAGCTGCCGGAGGCCAACCGCACCCCCGTGCAGATCCGCGAGGCGAGCGAGGCCTACGCGCGGAAATACGTCGCCCTCCAGCGCGGCCAGTTCGAGCGGCTCGGCGTCTTCGCCGATTGGGAACACCCCTACCTGACCCTCAACCCCGGCTACGAGGCGGAGCAGCTCCGCCTCTTCGCCACGCTGGTGGAGAAGGGCCTGGTCTACGAGGGGCTCCGCCCCGTCCACTGGAGCACCGGCTGCCAGACCGCGCTGGCGGAGGCGGAGATCGAGTACGCCAGCCAGGTCGACCCCGCCGCCTACGTGAAGTTCCCGCTGACGGCGGAGAGCAAGAAGGCGCTGGGCCTGGAATCTTTCAAGCAGGCCTCCCTCCTCATCTGGACGACGACGCCCTGGACCCTGCCCGCCAACCTGGCCGTGGCCGTTTCCCCGGAGCTTTCCTACGGACTGTTCGAGAAAGACGGCGAGGGCGTCGTCATCGCCACCGCGCTGCAGGCGCAGATCCCCGACTTCGCGGGTTGGACCGCCTCCGCCAAGGCCTGGGCGCGCGGCACGGAGCTGGCGGGGGCCGCGTACCACCATCCCTTCCTGGACCGCACGGGGAAGGTTTATGAGGCCGCCTTCGTCACCGCCGATTCCGGCACCGGCCTGGTCCACATCGCGCCGGGGCACGGCATGGACGACTATCTCCTGGGCCAGGAGAAGGGGCTGCCCGTCCTCGCCCCCGTCGACGACCGCGGCTGCCTCACGGCGGAAGCGGGCGTGCCGGAACTGACCGGCGTCTACGTCTTCAAGGCCAACCCGCTGGTCCTGCAGATCCTGCGGGACAAGGGCCTCCTCCACCACAGCCACGACTACCCGCACGACTATCCCCACTGCTGGCGCTCGAAGACCCCCATCGTCTTCCGCGCGGTGAAGCAGTGGTTCATCAAGGTCGACGCCTTCCGCCAGCAGGCGCTGGAGGCGATCGACGAGGTGGAGTGGATCCCCAAGTGGGGCATCAACCGGATCAAGGGCGCCGTCCAGGCCCGCGCCGACTGGTGCATCTCCCGCCAGCGCACCTGGGGCGTGCCGATCCCCGTCTTCTACGACGGGGAGAAGGCGGTCCTCAAGCCGGAGGTGATCCGCGCCTTCGCCGCCATCGCCGAGACGCGCGGGACCAACGCCTGGTTTGAAGCCGACGCCGACGCGCTGGCCAAGGAACTGGGCCTGCCCGCCGGGCTGCGGAAGGGGATCGACACCCTCGACGTCTGGATCGACTCCGGCAGCAGCCACGCCGCCGTCCTGGCGAAGCGCGGGGAATTCCCCGCCGACCTTTACCTGGAAGGCAGCGACCAGCACCGCGGCTGGTTCCAGTCCTCCCTCCTCCTCTCCGTCGCCACGCGCGGGAAGCCCCCCTACAAGCGGGTGCTGACGAACGGCTTCGTCGTCGACGTCGACGGCAAGAAGCTCTCCAAGTCGAGCGGCGCGAAGGGGATGGTCGACTACATCGACCAATACGGCGCCGACGTGCTCCGCCTCTGGGTGGCCAGCACCGACTACCGGGACGACGTGCCGTTCTCCCAGGAGATCTTCACCCGCGTCGCCGACACCTACCGGACGCTGCGCAACACCCTGCGCATCCTCCTGGGGAACCTCTTCGACTTCGACCCGGCGCGGGACGCCGTGGCGGAAAAGGACCTGACGGAGATCGACCGCTATCTTCTGGCCAAGCTGCGGGAGCTGGCCAAGGGCTGCGCCGCCGCCTACGAGGCGTATGAGTTCCACCAGGTCTACCACCTGCTCAACCGCTTCTGCGCGGTCGACCTCTCCGCCTTCTACGTCGACGTTCTCAAGGACCGGATGTATTGCGACGGGGCCGCCTGGCCGACGCGCCGCTCCTCCCAGACCGTCATGCGGGAAGCGGCGGAGACGATCCTGAAGCTCCTGGCCCCCCTGGCGCCGTTCACGGCGGAAGAGGGGTGGCTGGCCTTGGGCCATAAGGACTCCGTTCACCTCCAATCGATGCCCGCCGCCGATCTCCCGAGCGCGGGCGCCGACTTCCTGGGCCGCTGGGAGAAATTCCTCTCCCTGCGCGCGCAAGTGAACGAGGCCCTGGAAAAGGCCCGCCAGGCCAAGACGATCGGCAAGAGCCTGGAGGCCGCCGTCGTCCTGACTGCGCCGGGCGTGGCGGAAGACCGCGCGCTGCTGCGGGAACTCTTCCTGGTCTCCCGCCTCGACGTGCGGGAAGGGGAGGAAGTCTCCGTGGCCGTCTCCCGCGCGGAGGGGAAGAAGTGCCTCCGCTGCTGGAAGTATGAGGAGGGGATCGGCACCGTCGCCGCCCACCCGGAACTCTGCCCCCGCTGCGCAAAGGCCGTGGGCTAGCCTCGATAGCCGAATTATAGGCTATGGCGTCCCCGCTCTACCCGCAGCCGACCTTCGCCGCCGATCCCGAGCTGGCGTCGTTCGTCGCGCAGATCCCGAAGACGGAGACGCACCTTCACCTGGAAGGGGCGCTTCCCTTCCTCCTCCTCCAGGAGAAGGACCCCAAGAAGCCGCTGCCGGAATTCTGGGCGGCCGACTTCCGCTACCGGGACTTCGGCCACTTCCTGGGGAAGATCCTCGACCCGGAGGCCAACTACTACACCTCCGCCGCCCACTACGGCCGCGCGGCGGGGCTCATCTTCGGCGGGTTGGCGGCGCAGAACGTCCGCTACGTGGAGAGCATCGTCCACCTGCCCACCATCGTGGAGGCCGACGGCGGCCCCCTGGCCGTCCTCGACGCGATCCGCCAGGCCGCGGCCGACCACGCCCCGGGCCTCTCCCTCAAGATCAAGGCGGGGATGACCCGCGACAACTGGGCCACCCACGCCGGGCCGATCCAGGAAGCCCTGAAATGGAAGGAGCTGGACGGCGTCGGCATCCACGGGACGGAGGAGATCCCCTTCGAGCCCTGGACGGCGGCGATGTGGCGGCGCTTCCGCGACGCGGGCAAATTCACCGAGGTCCACGCGGGCGAGTTCGGCTCCGTCGAGTCGGTCCGCCACGCGGCGACGGTCCTGGGCGTCGACCGGATCGAGCACGGCATCGCCGCCGTGAAGGACCCGGAGCTGATGGCCCTCCTCAAGGAAAAGAAGATCGGCCTCGACGTCTGCCCGATCAGCAACTGGCGGCTCCGCGCCGTCGAGTCCCTGGCCGCCCATCCCCTGCCGGTCCTGCACCGGGCGGGACTCCTCTGCACCCTCAGCACGGACGATCCCTATTTCTTCGGCAACACGTTGAGCGAGGAATACGCCCGGGCGGTGAGGGACGTCGGCCTTTCCCGCGCGGAGGTCCTCCAATTGGCCCGCAACGGCTTTGAGGTGGCCCGCATCCCGGACGCCGCCAAGGCGGAGCCCCTGGCGGAACTCGCCCGGCTGGCGGCGAAGGAGGCGGGGCCCCGCGTCCCGGCGGGCCGGGAACGGGTGGAGGAGCTTCAGGCCGCCCCGCTCCGTCCGGCGGGGGAAACCGGCCGGAACCTCCCGGACGGGCCTGACTTTTTACGTACTCGCTAGACGCGAGCCGTTTCCAAATCGTCACACTTCCGCAACGGGGGTTTCTTAATTCGAATCTAGGAGTTTCTACTCCTGGAAATAGCCGAATTATAAAGTAAGCCCCTCTCATGGAAGCGCGCATCGACCCGGACAAGGCCCCATTCCTGTCGCTTTACCCGCAGCCGCTCTCCCAGCTCCACCCGGAGCTGTCCCGCTTCGTCCAGTCGCTGCCCAAGACGGAAAGCCACTTCCACCTGGAAGGGGCGCTCCCGCTGCCGCTCCTCCAGCAGCTCGACCTGCCGATCTTCGACGGCTTCTTCGGCGGCACCCCGCCCTACGCCGACCGGAACTTCCGCTTCCGCAACTTCACCCAGTTCGCCCGCGACTACAAGGAGCACAGCCGCGCCTGGTTCACCTCCCCGGAGCGCTACGCGGAGGCCGCCGCCATGGTCCTGGCCGACCTGCGGCGGCACAATGTCCGCTACGTGGAGTTGAGCATCGGGATGAAGGACGCCAGCTATGACGCGGAGAAGGGCCGCTGCGTCCCGGGCCGCCTGCCCGCCATCATCGACGCCGTCCACGCCGCCGCCAAGGCGATGGAGCCGGACATCACCACCCGCATCTACGCCACCATGCGCCGGAAGGACTACGAGGGCTACTCCGAGATCATCGAGGAGACGATCCGCCATCCGAAGCTCTTCGGCATCGACCTTTCCGGCAGCGAGGCGCGCCCCATCGAGCCCTGGACGTCCGACGTCTGGTCCCGCGCGCGGGACGTCTACGGCAAGAAGCTCAAGGCCCACGCGGGCGAGTTCCACAAGCGGCCGGAATCGGCCAAGGCCGTCCGCCACGCCATCGAAGAGCTGGGCGTCTGCCAGGTGGAGCACGGCATCGCCGCCGTCCACCACCCGGAACTGATCGACCTCATCAAGCAGAAGGACATCACCCTGGGCACCTGCCCGCAGAGCAATTACAAGCTGCACGCGGTGAAAACCCTGCACGACCATCCGATCAAGGACCTCATGAAGGAAGGCGTCCGCTGCACGGTCAATTCGGACGATCCGTTCTACTTCGGCGGGATCAACGACGTCTACGTCGCCCTGGCCACGCAGACCGGCCTTTCCAAGTCCGAGCTGGCCGAGCTGGCGCTCAACGGCTTCCAGGCCGCCCACCTGGCGCCGGAGGAAAAGGCCGCCCCCATGGCCGAGCTGCGCCGGATCATCGAGCGGGAGAGGCAGGCGGAGGACGCCGCCCTCCAGCGGAAGGCCGCCCTGCAGAACGCGCCCTTCCCCTCCCGCACGCCTGCTTCCGGCCCCTCCCAGGGTCCCGACCGCCGGGCTTCCCAAGAGCCGACGAAAAGCTAGCGTGCAGGGCATGTCTTTCCGCCGGTTCCCACGCGCCTACGCCTGGCTGCTGGCCGCGCTCTGCCTCCTCCTGGACCAGGGGACGAAGTTCTGGGCGGAAGCGGCCCTGGCCGAAAATTCCCGCACGGTCGTCCCCGGCTTCTTCGACCTGGTGCTGCGGGGGAACACGGGCATCGCCTTCAGTTTCTTCCTGGGCGGCAACCGCTGGCTGGCGGTGGCCACGGGGGCGCTCATCGGGGCCGTCGCCTACGTCGGCCTGCGGCGGCGGCTGGTCGATTGGACGCCCCACCTCGTCAACGTCGCCGCGGCGTTCATCGCCGCCGGGGCGGTCGGCAACTGGATCGACCGGGTGCGGCTCGGCTGCGTCGTCGACTTCCTCGACTTCTACTGGCGGGGGCACCATTACCCGACGTTCAACGTGGCCGACAGCTGCATCACCGTCGGCGTTTTCCTCCTGCTGGGGCGGAGCCTGATTGCCTCCCGCGCGGCGGCGCGGTAGATTTTGGAATGACGCCGCTTCAGGAAAAGGTCCTCCGCCTCAAGAAGGAGAAGAACGCCGTTCTCCTGGCGCACAACTACCAGGTGAAGGAAATCCAGGAGGTCGCCGACTACGTGGGCGATTCCCTGGGCCTTTCCTACCACGCGCGCGAGGCGAAGGCCGACTGGATCGTCTTCTGCGGCGTCCATTTCATGGCGGAGACGGCCAAGATCGTGAACCCGCAAAAGAAGGTCTCCATCCCGGACCTCGGCGCGGGCTGTTCCCTGGCCGACGCCTGCGACCCCGCCGACCTGGCCGCCTACAAGGAGAAGAACCCGGGCCTCTACGTCGTCTCCTACATCAACTGCTCCGCCGGCGTGAAGGCCCTGAGCGACGTCATCTGCACTTCCGGCAACGCCGTCCGCATCGTCAACCAGGTGCCGCCGGACCGGGAGATCCTTTTTGTCCCGGACCAGAACCTGGGGGAGTGGGTGCAGGAAAAGACCGGCCGGCCCATGCGCCTGTGGCAGGGGAACTGTTACGTCCATGTGGAGTACACCCACGCCAGCATCCAGCGCATCCGCCGGGAGCACCCGGACGCCCCCGTCGTCGCCCACCCGGAATGCACCCGCCCGGTCCGCTTGCTGGCGGACGAGGTCTGCTCGACCGAGAAGATGATCGACTTCTGCCGGGCGAACCCGTCCCGGGACTTCATCATCGCCACGGAGTCCGGGATGCTGGAGCGGCTCCGCCGGGAGTTGCCGGAGAAGCATTTCATCCCCGCGCCGACTGACCACTGCGCCTGCGCCGACTGCCGCTACATGAAGATGATCACCCTGGAAAAGCTGGCGCACACCCTGGAGACGGGGGAGGGAGAGATCGTGCTGAATTCCGAGGTGCAGGAAAAGGCGCGCGCCCCGCTGGAGCGGATGCTCGACTGGAGCCGGAACTAGCTTCGGGCCCAAGGGGTTAGCGCGGACGCGTTTTCCTGGTTAACGCGTATTAAGGGTTGGCATGCCCGCGGGGGGCTGCTACTTAAATCGGCCCTAGTGTTTGCGTTCCGGGCCATCCTCTGCCTTTTAGCGTTTTCGAGCTGCGCCCTTGCGCAGGTCGGGCCCGCGCCCGCCCCGGCCAAGCCAAAGGGCGGGGAGAAGCACGGCGCCGCCTCCGTCCCCATCGAAATCACGGCGGACGGGGACACCCGCTTCGTCGCCGGCATTGCCACGGCCAACGAGAACGTCGTCGTCCGCCACGGAACCGATCTCCTCTACGCCGACCACGTCAGCTACGACGTTTCCCAGCATATCGCCTCGGCCGACGGGAACGTCCGCATCTACTCCGGGAGCAAGGTCTACCGGGGCGACCACATCGTCTTCAACTTCCTGACGAAGGAGATCACCTCCACGAATTTCTCCGCCGCGGAGTTCCCCGTCTTCGCCAAGGGGGAATCGGTCACCACGCCGGAGCCGGACCACTACCACCTGACCAACGGCTACCTGACCACGGACAACCGCGCCCACCCCAGCTTCCGCCTGCGCGCGCACACCATGGAGATCTACCCGGACGACCGCGTGGTGCTGAAGGACGTTGTCCTCTACGTGGAAAACGTCCCCGTCTTCTGGGTGCCGATCTATTCCCAGTCCCTCAAGTCCCAGGAATCGACCTTCCGCGTCCAGGGCGGCTCCAGCTCCCGCTTCGGCGACGAGGTCATGGCCACCTTCAACTGGCGGGTGAGCGACAACCTGACCATGATCTTTCACGAGGACTACCGCTCCAAGCGCGGCGACGGCGGCGGCCTGGACATGCGCTACAAGCCGGTCAAGGACGGCTACGGCCTCTTCTCCGGCTACTACCTGCACGACAAGGAATATTACGAGAATCCCACCGCGCTCCCCCGCTCCCCCATGGGGCCGGACCGTTACCGCTTCACCCTCCAGCAGTTCACCCCGCTGGGAGAGGGGCTGGAGGCGAAGATCAACGCCAACGTCTGGAGCGACCCCTACATCACGGAGGACTTCTTCCAGCGGGAATATTCCCGCCAGCGCATGCCGGACAACACGCTGGAAGTCATCAACCGCGGCGGCGACTACGAGATTTCCGTCCTGGGCCGCGCGCAGATCAACCGCTTCTTCGACACCACGGAGCGCGCGCCGGAGTTCCGCATCGAGACGAAGCCGATCAAGGTCTTCAACACCGGCCTGGAATACGAGAGCGAGACGAGCATGGTCCACTTCCAGCAGAGCTATTCCAACCAGCTCTACAACTTCGGCACCATCCCGAAGGCCTACAGCGCCGACCGCTGGGACACCTACCACGAGCTGCTCTATCCGAAGCAATACTTCGGCTGGCTCAACGTGACGCCGCACGTCGGCCTGCGCGGCACCGCCTGGAGCCACGACAACCTGGACATCGCCAGCACCACGGCGGACGAGACGGGCAAGTCGGTGGAACGCGGCGTGATCGACGGAGGCGTCGACCTCTCCTTCAAGGTCTCCCGCACCTGGACCGACCTGAAGAGCCCCACCCTGGGCATCGACGGCATCCGCCACGTGGTCGAGCCCTTCGTCCACGCCCAGGCCGTGCTCCCCAGCGTGGGCAGCGACGCCGTGCGCGGCTTCGACGACCGCGTGGCCAACACCTGGGCCAATCCCATCGGCTTCCCGTTCTACAACTCGATCGACTCCATCAACCGCCAGATGGTCGCCCGCACCGGCGTCCGCAATCAGATCCAGACGAAGCGGGACGGCCAGAACGTCACCCTGGTGGACTGGTCGGTCTTCTCCGACCTGAACGCCACCAGCCACTATGACGAGCAGAACGTCCTGACGGACGACACCTTCAGCCACGTCTACTCGGACTTCGTCCTCCAGCCGACCAACTGGCTGACCTTCCAATCCCGCGACGCCATCGACACCGGCAGCGCCAGCTACAACATGTACGACAACAGCCTCTCCTGGCAGCCGAACCGCGCGTACAAGTTCACCCTGGGCGACCGCCTCCTGGAGGGCCTGAACATGGTCGACACCTACGGCCTGCCCATCCCCAACAGCAACCAGGTCTACTTCCGCTTTTTCTACCGCCTCAACGAGCACTGGCAGTTCGAGACCCGGCACAGCTTCAACACCGACGACAGCAACCTGCAGGAGCAGTCCTACACCGTCTTCCGCGACATGTCCGCGTGGCAGATGGGCGTGACCTACTCCGAGATCAACAACCACGAGAGCACCAGCCAGTCGGTCTTCTACGTCACGCTCACCCTCAAGGCCTTCCCCTCCGCCACGGCGCGCGCGGTGCAGTAGCCCTTTTTAGTTTCCCGTTTTTTTCAGCATGAAACTCGCCATCATCGGTTCCGGTTACGTCGGCCTCACCACGGGCACCTGCTTTGCGGAGGTCGGCCACGAAGTCATCTGCGTCGACAACGACAAGAAAAAGGTCGAAACCCTCAAGCAGGGAAAGATCCCCATCTACGAGCCCGGCCTGGAAGACCTCATCAAGAAGAACGTGGCGAGCGGCCGCCTTCGCTTCACCGACTCCATCGCGGAAGGCGTGGCGGAGAGCGAGGTGGTCTTCATCGCCGTCCCCACCCCGCCCCAGCCGGACGGCAGCGTCGACCTGACCTTCATGGAGAAGGTGGCGCGGGAAATCTCCGCCGTCCTGCCCGGCTACCGCGTCATCGTCGACAAGAGCACCGTGCCCGTGAAGACGGGGGAAAAGGTGCGCCAGACCATCGGCCGCTACCACGCGGGCGGCACCGAGTTCGACGTGGTGAGCAACCCCGAGTTCCTGCGGGAGGGCTCCGCCGTGGCCGACCTCATGAAGCCGGACCGCATCGTCGTGGGCGCCGACTCCGAGCGCGCCGCGGAGATCATGAAGAAGGTCTATGCCCCCTTCAACGCCCCCATCCTGATCACCGACCTCAACTCCGCCGAGCTGATCAAGCACGCCGCCAACAGCTTCCTGGCCCTCAAGATCTCCTACATCAACGCCCTCTCCCAGATCTGCGAGGCCTCCGGGGCC
Organism: Verrucomicrobium sp.; assembly: GCA_028283855.1. Classification (NCBI taxonomy): domain Bacteria; kingdom Pseudomonadati; phylum Verrucomicrobiota; class Verrucomicrobiia; order Verrucomicrobiales; family Verrucomicrobiaceae; genus Verrucomicrobium; species Verrucomicrobium sp. Next base: position 192,641 of record JAPWJX010000004.1, read on the forward strand.
AACGTGGAAATGGTGGCTGACGGCATGGGCGCCGACCACCGCATCGGCCGCGCCTTCCTCAATGCGGGCCTGGGTTACGGCGGCTCCTGCTTCCCGAAGGACCTCTCCGCCTTCATCAAGATCTCCGAGGACCTGGGCTACGACTTCGCCCTGCTCAAGGAAGTCTCCCGCATCAACGTCCAGCAGCGGGACCGCTTCGTGAAGAAGGTCCGCGACGCCCTCTGGGTGCTCAAGGACAAGCGGATCGGCCTCCTGGGCCTCGCCTTCAAGGGGAACACGGACGACGTCCGCAGCAGCGTGGCGATGGACATCGCGGAGATCCTCCTTAAGGAAGGCGCCCACGTCCGCGCTTACGATCCCCAGGGCATGGAAAAGGCCAAGGCCCTCCTGCCGGGCGTCGAGCTTTGCCAGAGCGGCGAGGAAGTGGCCGAGAAGGCCGACGCCGTCATCGTGGCCACGGAGTGGAAGGAATTCCGCGACCTGGACTGGGCCGCCATGAAGAAGAAGATGGTCAGCCCCCTTCTTTTCGACGGGCGCAACCTGCTCGATCCGGCGGCCCTCAAGGCCCTGGGCTTCGACTACGCCAGCATCGGCCGCTGAATCTCATTGGCAGGCCGTTGTCCGCCTGCTACTTAGTTGCCCCTTTGCGCGGGTTTCGGCCCGGGCAAAGACACGCACAACTATGAACATCATTTTGGTCGGCGCCCAGTGGGGCGATGAAGGGAAAGGCAAGATCATCGACTACCTCACGGGGGAGGTCGACATCGTCGTCCGCTGCCAGGGCGGGAACAACGCCGGGCACACCGTGGAGGTGGGCAAGGAGAAGTTCGTCCTCCAGCTGATTCCCTCCGGCATCCTCTGGCCGGGCAAGCAGTGCGTGATCGGCAACGGCGTCGTCATCGACATGCCCGCCCTCGTCGGCGAGCTGGACGCCCTGGAAAAGCGCGGCGTCAAGACCAAGGGCCGCCTCCTCCTGAGCGCCACCGCCCACCTCGTCTTCCCCTACCACCGCCGCCTGGACGAGCAGCGGGAACTGCGCAAGGGCAAGATCGGCACCACCAAGCGCGGCATCGGCCCGGCCTACAGCGACAAGGTCGCCCGCGTCGGCTTGCGCCTGGCGGACATCCTCAAGCCCGACGTGTTCAAGGAAAAGCTTAAGGAGCGGATCGACACGAACAATCTGGCCCTGAAGGCCTTCGGCGCCGAGCCGCTCTCCTTCAAGAAGGTCCACGCCGAGTATGAGGCCGCCGCCCGCCGCCTCCGCCCCTACCTGGGCAACACCGTCGTCTGGCTGCACGAGGCCCTTTCCCGCAAGAAGCGCATCCTCTTCGAGGGCGCGCAGGGCACCTTCCTGGACATCGACTTCGGCACCTATCCCTACGTCACCTCCTCCAACACGACGGCGGGCGGCGCGGTGACCGGCTCCGGCATCCCGCCGCACCGGATGGACCGCGTCGTCGGCTGCATGAAGGCCTACACCACCCGCGTCGGGGAGGGGGCCCTCCCCACGGAGAGCGAGGAGCTGGGCGACCTCTTCCACGGCATGGGCCGGGAATTCGGCGCCAACACGCGCCGCCCGCGCCGCTGCGGCTGGTTCGACGCCGTGGCCACCCGCTACGCCTGCATGGTCAACGGTTTCGACGAGCTGGCCGTGACCAACCTGGACGGCCTCGACTCCCTCAAGGAAATCAAGGTCTGCGTCGCCTACAAGGTGCGCGGCAAGACCCTGCGCTATCCCCCCGTCGACTTCCGCGACTGGGACGCCTGCAAGCCGGTTTACAAGACCTTCCCCGGCTGGCAGCAGGACACCTCCAAGGTGCGCGACTTCAAGAAGCTCCCCCTCAAGGCCCGCCAATACCTCAAGGCCATCTGCGAGCTGACCGGCGCGCCCCTGAAGATCGCCTCCGTCGGCCCGCAGCGCGACGCGACGCTGCGCGTCTGATTTCCGCCGCCCCGTGAGCGCCGCCTCCTCCAAGATCCCGCGCCACGTCGCCATCATCATGGACGGCAATGGGCGCTGGGCCCGCTCCCGCAAGCTGCCCCGCGTGCGCGGGCACCGGGCGGGCGCGGAGTCGGTCCGGGAGGTCGTCCGCGCGGCGGGGGAGATGGGCGTCCAGTTCCTCACTCTCTACGCCTTCTCCGTGGAGAACTGGGACCGCCCCGCCGCGGAGGTGAAGACCCTCATGCTCCTCCTGGAGGAGTTCCTGCGCGGCCAGGTGGAGGAGCTGAACAAGAACAACGTCCGCCTCCAGGCCATCGGCCGCCTGGGGGACCTGCCGCCCCGCGTGCAGAAGCAGCTGCACAAGACCATCGAGGCGACGAAGGAAAACACCGGCCTGACCCTCATCCTGGCCCTGAGCTACAGCGGGCGGGTGGAGATCATCGAGGCCCTCCAGTCAGTCCTCCGGGAGGTGCAGCTGGGCCACCTGGACACGGCGCAGATCGACGCCAACGTCTTCCAGCACCACCTCTACACCCGCTACTACCCGGACCCCGACCTCCTCATCCGCACCAGCGGGGAGATGCGCCTTTCCAACTTCCTGCTCTGGCAGCTCTCCTACACGGAGATCTACGTCACCCAGACTCTCTGGCCCGAGTTCCGCCGCAAGGAATTCCTGGCCGCCCTGGACGACTACGCGGGCCGCTCCCGCCGCTTCGGGAAAGTGGAGTAGACCAAACGATTTATGGACCGCGCCGTATTGCTCAAGCGTAGCTTCTCCACCGTCGTCCTCTGGGTGACGGTCTTAGGCATGATCTTCTCCGGTTGGAAGACCGGCTGCGTGGTGCTGCTGGGCGTCGCCGCCCTGCTGGCCCAGTGGGAATTCTACCGCATCCAGGAGGAGAAGAAGTTCCGCGTCTTCAAGAAGTGGGGCGTCACCTGCGGGGCGATCCTTTACGTCGGCTGCTGGTTCCTGCTCCTGCACGCCTCCGCCTACGCGGGGCGTTTCGCCCTGTGGGAGCACCTGGTCTTCGTCGCCCTCACCATCGGCGTCCTCCTGCGGCTGGTCGTCTTCCCGGATCCCTTGGAAACGCCGATCGTCAGCGTCGCCCTGACCCTCTTCGGCTTCTTCTACGTGCCGTATCTCTTTTCCTTCGTCGCGCAGGTCGCCTTCCTGCCCGGCGCGCCGTACGAGGCGACGTTCACTATCCTCTACCTTCTGGCCGTGACGAAGTTCTGCGACGCGGGGGCCTACGTCGTCGGTTCCCTCTGGGGACGGCACAAGATGATCCCCCGCATCAGCCCGGGGAAGACCTGGGAGGGCTTCGCGGGCGGCATCCTCACCTCCATGGCGGTCAGCATCTTCCTCTGGCGGCTTCATCCCCAGGGGCTTCCCCCCTTCGGATGGGGGGACGCCCTGGTTTGCGGCTTCCTTTTGGCCCTGGCCAGCGTCGTCGGCGATTTGGCCGAGTCGGTCGTAAAGCGGGACGCCCACGTGAAGGACTCCGGCCACGCCTTCCCGGGCATCGGGGGGGTCCTGGACCTGATCGACAGCCTCCTTTTCACCGCTCCGGTCTTTTATTTCTATGTCGCCCTCGTCGTCCGGTGGCGGTAGCTTCGGTAACCCTTTTATGCGCAAGAAAGTCATCCTCCTCGGCTCGACCGGTTCCATCGGCCTCTCCGCCCTCAAGGTGGCGCGGGACTTGCCGGAGCGCATGGAGATCGTCGGCCTGGCCGCCGGAACCCAGGGCAAGGCCCTTTTGGAGCAGGCCCGGGAGTTCAAGCCGCGCGGCGTCGCCCTCTTCGACACGAAGGGCCTGGCCGACCTGAAGGCGGGGCTGCCCGCCGGGACCGCCTGCTACGGCGGGGCCGAGGGCCTCGTCGAGCTGGTGGAGAAGACGGAGGCGGACATGGTCCTCGTCTCCATCGTCGGCACGGAAGGGCTTCATCCCGCGCTGGCCGCCATCGAGAAGGGCCGCGCGCTGGCCGTGGCCAGCAAGGAGATCCTGGTCATGGCCGGGGAGATCGTCACCGCCGCCGCCAAGCGGAAGAACGTCCCCCTCCTGCCGGTCGACAGCGAGCACAACGCCATCTTCCAGTGCCTCCACGGCGAGTCGCCGAAGCACGTCCGCCGCCTCATCCTGACCGCCTCCGGCGGCCCCTTCCGCAAAACCTCGAAGGAGGATCTGGCCAAGGTGACCCTGGAGCAGGCCCTGAAGCACCCCACCTGGCAGATGGGGCGGAAGATCACCCTCGACTCCGCCACCCTCTTCAACAAGGGGCTGGAGATGATCGAGGCCCGCTGGCTCTTCGACGTTCCCATGAGCCAGGTCGACGTCGTCGTCCACCCGCAGAGCATCGTCCACTCCCTCGTCGAGTTCGTCGACGGCTCCCAGCTGGCCCAGCTGAGCCATTCGGACATGTGTTTCCCCATCCAATACGCCGTCACCTACCCGGACCGCCTTCCCAACAACTTGAAGCCGTTAGACTTGGCGAAGGTCGGCCAGCTCCTCTTCGAGGCTCCGGACGCCGACCGCTTCCCCTCCATCAACCTGGCCCGCCGGGCCGGGGAGACTTGCGGGACGTTGCCTTCGGTCTTCAACGCTGCTAATGAGGTAGCTGTGCAAGCGTTCATCGACGGGGCCATCCGCTTCGACGAGATCGCCACCTGCGTCGGGGCGGTCATGGACGACCATGCCGTCATTCATCAGCCCGATCTGGACGCCATCCTGTCCGCCGACGCCTGGGCCCGCCGCGCCGCCGCCGACTGGGCCGAGGTCACGGTATGACTCTTTCCTACGTCCTCCGCTTCCTCTTCATCCTGGGAGAGGTCCTTTTCTTCTATAACCTCCTGATCCTCGTCCACGAGATCGGCCACTTCCTGGCCGCCCGCTGGCGGGGGCTGGTGGTCGACAAATTCGGCATCTGGTTCGGCAAGCCGATTTGGAAGAAACGGATCGGCGGGGTCGAATACCGCTTCGGCACGCTGCCCTTCGGCGGCTTCGTCGCCCTGCCGCAGATGGCCCCCATGGAGGTCATCGAGGGGAAGACCGACACGGAGACGGCCAAGCTTTCCGCCAACCTCCCGCCGGTCAAGCCGCTGGACAAGATCATCGTCGCCCTGGCCGGGCCGATCTTCAGCTTCGGGCTGGCCATCGTCTTCGCCTTCCTCGTCTGGTGGATCGGCCGCCCCGTGAGCGAGAGCGAGGGGACCACCACCGTCGGCTACGTGCTGAAGGATTCCCCCGCGGAGAAGGCGGGAATCCACGCCGGCGACCGCATCCTGCGCGTCGACAACCACGCCGTCACCCGCTTTGCCGGCATGGCCAATGACGCCATCACCTGGCGCATCGTCCGCAGCGAGGGGGCCACGATTCCCATCGACGTCGACCGGGACGGGCAGCCTCTCCACTTCGAGGTGGCGCCGAAGAAGGCCAAGCAGTCCTTCTTCCGCCGCCAGAGCCTGCGCCAGATCGAGATCCTGCCCGCCCAGACGCCCATCGTCGGCAGCGTCTTCCCGGGCAGCCCGGCGGCCGGCGCGGGGCTCCAGCCGGGGGACCAGATCCTGTCCGTCGACGGGCAGCGCCTCCACTCCCTCCAGGCCCTCGGGGAATACATCGTGGCCCACCACGGCCAGGTGACGCTCGACGTCCGCCGCAAGGGGGAGGTTTTTCCCGTTTCCCTCACGCCGGAAGTGCCCGTCGGGGAAACCGATCCGCGCATCGGCATCGTCTGGGACGCCTCGGGCATCATGCAGCTGACCCACCCGAAGCCGTGGGAGCAGATCCGCGCCAGCGTCGCCACCATGGGGAACACCCTGGCGGCGGTCTTCTCCCCCAAATCGGACATCAAGGCCCAGCACCTTTCCGGCCCCATCGGCATCATGCGCTTCAACTACATCCTCTTTGAGAGCGACAACGGCTGGAAGCTGGTCCTCTGGTTCGGGGTGCTCATCAACGTCAACCTGGCCCTGCTCAACCTCCTGCCCATCCCGGTCCTGGACGGCGGCCACATCCTCCTGGCCCTCATTGAGTGGGTCCGGGGCCGTCCCATGAGCGTCCGCGTCCTGGAGGTGATCCAGACCGGCTGCGCCATGCTGGTCATCGGATATATCCTTTACGTCAGCTTCTTCGATATCCAAGATCTCTCCCTGCCCGACCGCCAGAAGGCGTTGCCGCAGATGAAGTTCGCTCCTCATCCCCCGTCTTAATCGTCCCATGAAACATTGCGAGAATCCCTACCAGACCCACCGCCGTAGCAGCCGCGAAGTCCTCGTCGGAGGCGTCGGCTTCGGCGGAAAGAACCCGATCCGCGTCCAGTCGATGATCACCTGCGACACCATGGACACGGAAAAGTCGGTCGCGCAGACCGCGCAGCTGGCCAAGGCGGGCTGCACCCTGGTCCGCATCACCGCCCCCACCGTCAAGGACGCCGCCAACCTGGGCCCCATCATCCAGAAGCTCCGCGCGGCGGGCGTCACCGTCCCCATCGTGGCCGACATCCACTTCAAGCCGGAAGCGGCCATGGAAGCGGCCAAGTGGGTCGACAAGGTCCGCATCAATCCCGGCAACTTCGCCGACAAGAAGAAATTCAACGTCCGCGAGTACACCGACGCGGAATACGCGGAGGAAATCGTCCGCATCGAGGAGGCCTTCGTCCCCCTCCTGGACCTCTGCAAGCAGCGGAAAATCGCCCTGCGCATCGGCACCAACCACGGCTCCCTTTCCGACCGCCTCATGAACCGCTACGGCGACTCCCCGCACGGCATGGTGGAGAGCGCCCTGGAATACGCCCGCATCGCGCGCAAGCACGGCTTCCATGACTTCGTCTTCTCGATGAAGTCCTCCAACCCCAAGGTGATGATCGAGGCCTACCGCCTCCTCGTCGCCACGCTGGCCAAGCTGGGCCCCGACTGGAACTACCCCATCCACCTGGGCGTGACCGAGGCGGGCGACGGCGAGGACGGCCGCATCAAGAGCGCCATCGGCATCGGCGCGCTCCTGGCCGACGGCATCGGCGACACCCTGCGCGTCTCCCTGACGGAAGACAGCATTCATGAGATCCCCGTCGGGCAGGCCCTGGTCCGCTTTGCCGGCCGCATGGCGCAGTATCCCGCGCCGCCGGCCGCTCCCGCGCTCTCCTTCGATCCCTTCGTCTACGGGCGCCGCGCCAGCCAGACGGCCTCCGTCAGCGGCTGCAACGTCGGCGGCACGGAGCCGGTCCGCGTCGCGGTGACGGAGAAAAACTACCAGCTCCTGGTTTCCGCCAACCCCACCTTCGGCGACGTCGCGCCGGAGTTCACCTACGAGAAGAGCGGCGCGATCGAGGTCGACCTGGCCGACGAGCAGGCCTTCGCCTACCTGGCCAAGGAGACCCAGCCCCGCCTGGTCACCGTCAAGGACGGCACCGCCTGCTCCCCCATCGCCGCCTTCCGCTTCCTGGCGGCGAAGATCCCGGCCCACCACCCCATCCTCCTCAAGGACACCTTCACGCCCCCGGCGGAAGGGAGCCAGCCGGAGCCCCTGGACGCCATGCTCAACGCGGCGGCCCAGATCGGGGCGCTGCTGTGCGACGGCATCGGCGACGCCATCCTGGTCCGGGGCGAGCCCGGCGCGGGCGGCGCGCTGCGCCTCTCCTACAACATCCTGCAGGCCTCCGGGAACCGCATCTTCAAGACCGACTACGTCGCCTGCCCGTCCTGCGGCCGCACCCTCTTCGACCTCCAGTCGACGACGGCGAACATCCGCGCGGCGACGAACCACCTCAAGGGCGTGAAGATCGCCATCATGGGCTGCATCGTCAACGGCCCGGGCGAGATGGCCGACGCCGACTTCGGCTACGTCGGCGGCGCGCCGGGGAAGATCAACCTCTACGTGGGCAAGACCGCGGTGAAGTTCAACATCCCCGAGGGCGAGGCCGTCAACCGCCTGGTCGACCTGATCCGCGAGCACGGCAAGTGGGTCGACGCGCCGGAAACGGCGGGTGCTTCCGCCAACTAAGCAGGACGGATGCTCATCATACCCTGGGCGGGACGCCGTGGCGGTTCCGGCGGCGTCGTGCGCTTGCGCACCGTGCCGGGCGCTCCCAATCCCTTCGTGGAGGCCGATAAGCAGCGCCGCGCCGCGGCGGGGGCTTCCGGCACGCCCGCGCGCGACCTGTCTCCCCTTAAATCGCAGGCCCGCCGCTCCCAGCCGGTGGAGGAGCGGAAGCGGGAAGATGCGGGCCCGCAGTTCCTGATTTTGCCTTAATCGACGAGCGAAGCCGCGCTCGGCTGGTTCGGCGCGGCGGGCTTGTCCAGGTAGCCGTAGCGCAGGGCCGTGCCCAGCGCGCCCAGGGCGATGCGGGAGGCCGCCGCCTGCGGCCCCGTCCCCATCACCGCCCAGGCCGGGCCGGGACGCTCGCTTTCCTCTAAAAAGAGCCGCGCCAGCGCGCGCAGGTGGGCGGCGGTCTCCGCCTTCGCCGCGATCTTCGCCACGTCGGGCCGGGCCTTCCGCAGAGCGGCGGCCCAGCGGCGGAGCGCGGCGGGGGAGGGGGCTTCGGCAAGGGAATGGACGGAGAGGACCAGTTTCTTGCCCGCCTGGCGGGCTGCGGCGGCCTCCGCTTTGAGGGAGGGAAGGGAGGCCAGCTCCAGGTCGAAGGCCTCGGCGTGCGGCAGGAGGTGGCGCAGGGTCTCCTTCCGCTCCCCTCTTTCCCACGCGTAAAGGCCGCCTTCCTCCGGGATGCGGCAGGTGAGGAGGACGGGGACTTTACGGCGGCGCAGGGCGTGGAGGATTTCCGCCAGGAGGAGGCCGTCCTGCAGGAGCGCGTCGGCGCGCACCTCTACCAGCCCGATGCCCTGCGGCGGCCGGGCCAGCTTGGCCAGGCCCGCGCCGGTGACGACGGTGCCGACGACGCGCGGCGCGGAGAAGTCGAGCGGCTTCATGCGCTGAAGGGAAAGCCGTCCCCGGGGTTCTGGCGGCGCAGGCTGCGGAGGACTTTTTGCAGCCGCTTCTTCACGTCCAGCTCTTCCAGGAGGGCCTGCTTCGTCGGGATGTCGTCGATGAAGGTGTAGGTCACCAGGTCGGAGAGGATGTCGAAGTCCTTCAGCTCGTTCATGAACTGGACCATCCAGGGGGGGACGTTCTCGTCCTTGCCCTGGCTGAGGCCGACCATCTCGATGATCTTGGCGACGAGGGCGTCGGCCTCCACGTCGTCCTCCTCCACGGTGTTGGAGGTGAGCGGCTCGATGTCGCCCACGAAGTAGGGCGCGGCCTGGGAAAAGCGGGTGAAGCGGACGCGGGAAAGGCCCTGCAACACCAGGTTGGAGGTGCCGTCCTTGTTGTGGACGCAGGCGCGGATCAGGCCCACGCCGCCGATCTCCCGGGGCCGCTCCTTCGCGTCCGTGAGGGCCACCGCGAACATCCGCTGGTCCTCCAGGGATTGCGTCAGCAGTTCCCGGTAGCGGGGCTCGAAAATGTAGAGGGGAAGCAGCGCCTGGGGGAACAGGATGGCGTTCGGCAGGGTCATGACCCCCACCTGAGAGGGGAGCTTCATCTTCGTCTAGGTTACGCCTCCGGCGGGCGGGTGCAAGAGCCTAAGGCGAGGAGGTCTGGGACTTCCAGCACCCGCTTCGGCGCGCCCTCCCGGGCGGCGCGGATCATGGCCCGGCCCAGCTCCTCGGTGGTGATGACGGCGTTGGGATAGAGGCGCCTGGCCAGGGGGTAGAGGGGCTTGAAGAAGGGGAGAAGGGCGTTGTAGAGGGGCGTCTACGACCGCTCCCCGTGGGCCGGGTGGATGTAGCCGGGCCGGACCATAAAGGCGCGGGGGAAGAGGCGCAGCAGGGCATTCTCCGTCTCCCCCTTCACGCGGGCCCACATGGAGCGGCCTTTCTCCGTGCCGTCGGTGTGGGCGCCGGAGACGTAGAGGAAGGCCAGGCCGGGATTGCGCTCCGCCAGCACGCGGGCGGCGGCCAGGGTCAGATCGCGGGTGACGCGGCGGTAGTCGGCCTCCTTCATCCCGGCGGAGGAGACGCCCAGGCAGAAGAGGCAGGCGTCAAAACCGTTCAGGGCGTCGGCCACGCCGGAGAAATCGTAGAAATCGGGAGGCACCAGCGAGCGGAGTTTGGGGTCCCGCTGGGCGGGAACGCTCCGGCCGACGGCGAGCACCTCCGTGACGCCGGGATCGCGGAGGCATTCCCGCAAGACCCCCTGGCCGACCATTCCGGTCGCTCCGAAAAGAATAATCTTCATATATCTTAATATTAAGGACGCTACGATTGACCTTGACGGTGCCCCCCGGCAATCTGTACAACCCGCGGACTGCCTTTGTGCAGATGATTTATACTCAAGCTCTTTAACCATTTTCTATGTTCAAATCCATCTCGAGTTTTTTTAACAACGACATCGGCATCGACCTGGGGACGGCCAACACCCTCGTCTATGTGAAGGACCGGGGCATCGTCCTGCGGGAGCCTTCCGTCGTCGCCGTACAGCAGGGGACCAAGAAAGTCCTGGCCGTGGGCGACGAGGCCAAGCGGATGCTGGGCCGCACCCCGGGCAACATCATCGCCGTCCGCCCCCTGAAGGACGGAGTCATCGCCGACTTCGAGATCACGGAGGCGATGCTCAACGCCTTCATCAACAAGGTGCAGAACCGCCTGAAGCTGCGCCGCCCGCGCGTCGTCATCGCGGTGCCCAGCGGCATCACGGAGGTGGAGAAGCGCGCCGTGCAGGACTCCGCGCGCCACGCCGGGGCCCGGGAAGTCCACCTGATCGAGGAGCCCATGGCGGCGGCGATCGGCGTCGGCCTGCCGGTGCAGGAAGCGGCGGGCAACATGATCGTCGACATCGGCGGCGGCACCACGGAGGTGGCCATCATCTCCCTGGCCGGCATCGTCTACAGCCGCAGCGTCCGCGTGGCGGGCGACGAGCTGGACGAGAGCATCATCAACTACATGCGCCGCGCCTATAACCTGATGATCGGCGAGCGCACGGCCGAAGAGATCAAGATCAAGGTCGGCTCCGCCTACCCGCCGGAGAAGGAAACCACCATGGAAGTCCGCGGCCGCGACCTGGTGGCCGGCCTGCCCAAGACCCTGACCATCACTTCCCAGGAAGTGCGCGAGGCCCTCATGGAGCCCGTCTCCGTCATCATCGAGTCCGTCCGCATCACCCTGGAGCGCTGCCCTCCCGAGCTGTCCGCCGACTTGGTCGAGCGCGGCATCGTGCTGGCCGGCGGCGGGGCCCTCCTGCGCGGCCTGGACCGCCTCCTGGCGGAAGAGACCGGCCTGCCCGTCCACGTGGCGGAGGATCCCCTGAGCGCCGTCGCGGAAGGAACCGGCAAGGTGCTGGAGGAATTCCGGTACCTGCGCAAGATCTCCGAGGGAGACCATTCCTAAACGTGCGGTAAGCGGCTTTCCCAAGCCTCCCTTCCTCCCGTTTCGGAATTCCCTCCACTCCGCGCGGTCATGCACCAGCGCCTGAACGTCCTCCTGCCTGCGGCGGTGGCGCTGCTCATCGCCGTCGTCCTGGTTCTGCCGCAGAACTGGAAGACGGAGCTGCGCGGCCTGCTGCTGGACGTCTTCTCCCCGGCCATCCGGCTTTACGACCGGGAACGCCACTTCTACGAGCAGGTGCGCGGCGGCTTCACCTCCCTGGACCACGCGCAGAAGGAAGCGGCGCGCCTGCGGCAGGAGAACGCCGCCCTCCTGACGGAGAACAACGTCCTGCGCGACCTGCGCGCGGAGAACGGCCGCCTGCGGGAGATGCTCGGCTTCAAGAAGGGCTCGCAATACTCCCTCCTGGCCTGCCGCGTGGTGAGCCGCGATCCCTCCAACTGGTGGAACACCGTCATCGTCAACCGCGGCTGGACGGACAACGAGCGCCTCACCTCCGACCTGCCCGTGGTCACCCCGCGCGGCGTGGTGGGGTAAGACCGGCCTGGTTTCCCGCAACGTGACGGAGGTGATCCTGATGATCAACCAGAACTGCAAGATCTCCGCCACGGTGGAAAATTCCCACAACCAGGGCGTCGTCGTGGGCATGGGCGCCCCGGCGGAAGGCAGCCCGCGCGTGCGCATGGACTTCCTGCCGCGCAGCGCGCAGCTGGCCATCGGGGAGCGCGTCTTTACCAGCGGCCTGGGCGGGGTGTTCCCGCCGGGCCTGTTCCTAGGCACCATCATCGAGGCCCCGCCGCTCAACGCGGGGCGCAACTTCGGACTCTACCGGGAGGCGGTCATCGACCCCGCGCTCGACCTCACCTCCCTGGACGAGCTCTTCATCATCCTGCCGAACTAGGCCGGGCACGGAAAGGCTCCCCATGTTGCTCTTACTCTTCCTCTGCGGGGCGGGGGCCATCCTTCTTCAGATGATCGTGCCGAAGCTCCCCTTGGTGGAGATCCACCCCTTCCTCGTCGCCCTGCCGGTCCTCTACGCCGCCATGCGGCTGAAGGGAGGCGGCCCCCTGGCGCTGGCGCTGGGCCTCGGCCTCGTCATCGACCTTCTCTCCCCGCAGAAGCTGGGAACGGGCGGCTTCGTCCTCTGCCTGGTCGTCGGCATCGCCTGGAGCCAGCGGGAGAACCTGCCCTTCGACCACTGGGGCTCGGTCGCCTTCCTGGCGCTGGTGGCCACCTTCGGCGCGCTCATCGCCGACTACGCCCTCTTCTGCTGGGAGTCGGGCACGCGGGACTGGCGCTTCATCCTCTGGGTCCGCCTGGCCTGGGTGGCGGTGCTCAACGCCGTCTTGGCCGTGCCCTTCTTCGTCCTGTGCGACCTTTTCCTGAGCCTGCGCCGGAGAGGCGACGAGGAGGACTATGCTCTTTGAGCCGTTCTCCGTTCCCCGGAGCCGCTTCTACGTCCTGGCCATCCTTTGCGTGGCGGGGACGATGACGCTCCTCGTCCGCCTCTGGAACGTGCAGGTCTCCCACGGCCAATCCTATACGGACCGCCTGCGGGACCAGACCACGGTGGCCGTCCGCCTCTCCCCGGCGCGCGGCGCCATCCTGGACCGCAACGGCGTTCCCCTGGCGGAGAACCGCGCCAGCTTCGACATCGATTTCTACCTGGACGAGCTGGTCCGCAACTACTCCCAGGAGCACCGGGGCCGCCTGCCGCGCATCGAGATCACGCGCAAGACGGGGAAGAAGACCACGGTCCGCCGGGAGGTCGACATCTGCAAGATCGTCCGCAACTACCTGGAGCCGATCTCCCGCAGCCTCGGCTTCCCCATCCAGCTGGACGAGGCGGCCCTCCGCCGCCACTACGCCCAGTCCCCCACCGTCCCGTTCCCCTACAAGACGGACCTCAACTTCACCACCCTCTCCCAGTTTTCCGAGCGCAACCTGGGCGTGCCCGGTATCCAGATCGCCGTGCGCCCCGTGCGCCATTACGACTACGGCGCCTTCGCCTCCCACATCCTCGGCTACGTGGGGGACGTGGAGGAGGTCGACGGGACGCCGCAGGACGGCCAGCCGGAGAGCGTCGGCAAGCACGGCGTGGAGAAAGTCTACGACGCCCAGCTCCAGGGCCAGCCCGGCGGGCGCATCCTGCAGATCAACTACCGCGGCTACATCGAGAAGGAGGAAGGCTTCACCCCGCCGGTCATGGGCAAGTCGCTCAACCTGACCCTCGACGCCCGCGTCCAATACATCGTCGAGCAGGCGCTGCGCCGCCAGGGGCGCGCCGCCGCCGTCGTCATGGACCCGTGGACCGGGGACATCCTGGCCATGGCCTCCGTGCCCAGCTTCGATCCCAACGACTTCATCCCCCGCATCACCACGGAGAAGTGGAAGACCCTCCGCAACGATCCCACCACGCCGCTCCTCAATCGCGCCGTCTCCGCCTACGCCCCGGGCTCCACCTTCAAGGTCCTGGTCAGCATGGCCGCGCTGGAGAAGGGGACCATCACGCCGAACACCGTCCTTTTCTGCCCGGCGGTCTACGTCGTCGACGGCCACCCGTTCCACGACGACGTCGATTACGACCGCGGCAACATCACCCTGCACGACGCGCTGCGCGTCTCCTGCGACACCTACTTTTACCAGGTCGGCATCCGCACCGGCATCGACCAGATCCACGACGTGGCCATAGGCCAGGCCGGCCTGGGCGAGCCGACCGGCTTCCCCCTGCCGGAGGACAAGGGCCTCATCCCCGATCCGGCCTGGCTGAAGGCGACGTATCCCAAGGAACGCTGGACCCAGGCCTATACGGCCAACGTCTCCATCGGCCAGGGCGCGGTGCTGGCCTCCCCCCTGCAGATGGCCTCCTTCATGTGCGCGGTGGCCAACGGCGGCACCCTTTATTATCCGCGCCTCATCAAGGGCGTGACCGACGGCGACGGGGCGGAAGTCATCTCCGTTCCCACCCGCGTCCACCACATGCTCGACGTCCGCCCCTCCGACCTGGCCGCCATCCGCCAGGGCCTCGTGGAAGTCGTCAAGGCGGGCACCGCCACCACCGTCCAGCTGCCGGACGTCACCGTGGCGGGAAAGACCGGCACCGCCCAGTTCAACCAGCGGCTCAACGGCTCCCTGGTGAAGGACCTCCGCACCTGGTTCTACTGCTACGCCCCCTTCGAGCAGCCGCGCTACGTCGTCTGCGTCATGGTGGAAGGCGGCGTCGCCGGCGGCGTCACCGCCGGCCCGATCGTGCACGACATTCTCCAGGCCCTCTTCACCATGGATAAGACGGGCAAGGCCCCCACGCTCACCTACCTGACCCCGGCCATCGGCAACTTCAGCGGCGTCTCCCAATACCGATGAGAACCCTCCTCCTCAAGCTGGGCCGCCTCCACTGGCCCCTCCTCTTCCTCACCCTGGCCCTTTGCGTCGCCAGCGTCTTCTTCGTCTACAGCGCCACCTATTTTTCCGAGGGGAACGAATTCCACAACGCCTGGCTCTCCCAGATCTTTTGGCTCGGCGTCGGGCTGGGGGTCTTCTTCGTCATCGCCCTGGTCGACTACCATTTCTGGATCGAGCAGGGGCCGCTCTTCTTCGCCGGGGTCTTCGCCCTTCTCCTGGCCGTGCTGGCCATCGGCATCCGCGTCTACGGGGCCAAGCGGTGGATCAGCCTCGGTCCCATCGGCCTCCAGCCCTCGGAGCTGGAGAAGCTCTCCTTCATCCTCATGCTCGCCTGGCTCCTCTGCCGCGTGCGGGAACGGGGCTTCAAGCTCTGCCTGCTCGTCGGCGGCCTCATCATGCTCCCGGCGGGGCTCATCCTCCTCCAGCCGGACCTCGGCTCGGCCTCCGTCCTCTTCCCCGTCGCCCTGGCCATGCTCTACGTGGCGGGGCTCAAGAAGCGCTACCTCCTCCTGCCGCTCCTGGCCGTCGTGGCGGTGGTGCTCTACACCTACATCGGCGTGCACAAGCTGGGCTGGACCATCCCGGGCCTAAAGCCCTACCAGATGGCGCGCATCCGCACCTTCTACGATCCCAGCCTTGATCCCCTTAACCGCGGCTGGACGATCAACCAGTCCCTCATCGCCATCGGCTCCGGCGGGTTCGAGGGGAAGGGCTACCTGAAGGGGACCCAGAACATGCTCGGCTTCCTGCCCCGGAACATCTCCTACACCGATTTCATCTTCGCCGTCGTCGGGGAGGACTGGGGCTTCCGCGGCGCCGGGCTGGTCATCGCGGCCCTTTCCGCGCTCATCCTCCTTTCCGTCCACGTCGCCCACGAGGCGGAGGACAACGCCGGGGCCCTCCTGGCCACCGGCGTCGCCGCCATGCTCTTCACCCACTTTTTCGTGAACGTGGGCATGACCATCAAGGTCGTGCCCATCACCGGTATCCCACTGCCCTTCATCAGCTATGGAGGCACCTTCATGGTCATTTGCCTGGCTTCGGTCGGCATGGTGCAGAGCGTCTGGATCCACCGGCGGATGCGTTCCGATTAACCCGCACACACAAAGGAAAACCCCATGATCCTCGGAAAACTTCGCGACATGCTCGGCATCAAGAAACAGGGTGACGAGAAGGAGATCATCATCAGCTGCGAGCGCCTGGAGCGCCGCGTCGCCCTCCTGGAGGGGGGCCGCCTGGAGGAATTCGCCATCGAGCGCGACGGCGACCGCCAGATCTCCGGCAACATCTACAAGGGCCGCGTCCGCAACCTGGAGTCCGGCCTCAAGGCCATGTTCGTCGACATCGGCATCGACAAGAACGCCTTCCTCCACTACTGGGACGCCATTCCGGCGGCCCTCGACTCCAGCGTCGAGACCATCGAGCGCGGCGGCAAGAAGGCCAAGCAGCAGCAGAAGCAGAAAAAGCGCCGCATCACCGCCGACGACATCCCGAAGCTCTACCCGCCCGGCTCCGACGTCATTGTCCAGGTGACCAAGGGCCCCATCGGCACCAAGGGCCCCCGCATCACCACCAACATCAGCCTGGCCGGGCGCTACCTGGTCCTCATGCCCTTCACCGACCAGTTCGGCATCTCCCGCAAGATCGAGAGCCAGAAGGAGCGCCAGCGCCTGCGCAAGATCCTGGAGGAGCTCGACGTGCCGGAGGGCATGGGCGTCATCATCCGCACCGTGGGGGAGGGGCAGCGCTCCCGCTTCTTCGTGCGGGACCTGGCCGTCCTCCTGGACCAGTGGAAGCGCGTCGACCAGAAGCTGCAGAGCGCCCAGGCGCCCGCCCTCCTCCTGGCGGAGCCCGACCTGATCGAGCGCACCGTGCGCGACTTCCTGACCGACGAGATCGACCGCATCGTCGTCGACAACCAGGACGCCGCCACCCGGATCGGGGAGCTGATCGGGCCCATCTCCAAGCGCTCCCAGCGGAAGGTCCGCTACTACAACGAGCCGACGCCCATCTTCGAGCGCTTCAACGTCGACAAGCAGATCGACGGCGCCTTCCGCCGCCAGGTCTGGCTGCCGTGCGGCGGCTACCTGGTCATCGACGAGACGGAGGCCCTGGTGGCCATCGACGTCAACACCGGCCGCAACAAGGGCACCGGCGGGAAGGGGGACCAGGCCAAGACCATCCTCCAGACCAACCTGGAGGCGGCGGAGGAAGTCGCCCGCCAGCTCCGCCTGCGGAACATCGGCGGCCTGGTCATCATCGACTTCATCGACATGAAGGACCGGCGCGACCAGCAGGCCGTCACCGCCAAGCTCAAGGAGCACGTCCGCCGGGACAAGGCCAAGACCAACATCCTGCCCATCTCCAGCCTGGGCCTTTTGGAGATGACCCGCCAGCGCGTGCAGGAGAGCATCAGCCGCTCCCTCTACATCGAGTGCCCGCACTGCAGCGGCCGGGGCCTCATCAAAAGCCCGGAAACCATGAGCGTGGAGATCCAGCGCGCCATCATCCGCACCCTGCGCCTCCAGCCGGACGTGCACGAACTGCGCATCCACGTTCCGCTCTCCGTCATGGAGCGGCTGAAGAACGAGGACGAGCAGCTCCTCATCGAGCTGGAGCGCCGCTTCCAGGGCCGCCTGACCTTCCGCCCGGACCCGAAGCTGCCGCAGGACCAGTTCAAGCTGGTCAACGCCGCCACGGAGGAGGAAATCGGCCAGAAGCCGGAGCCCGCCCCCACCCAGGCGGAGCGCGGCCAGCGCCGCGACCGGCGCGAGCGCCGCGGCCGCGAAGAGCGCGAGGAAGAGTAGGCGGCGCTCATGGCCTGGCCCCTGGAACTGGCCGTCGCGCTGCGCTACCTGCGCCCGCGGCGGACCTTTGTCTCCGTCATCACCGTCCTCTCCGTCCTGGGGGTGACGCTGGCGGTGATGGTCCTCATCGTCGTCCTCTCCGTCATGGCGGGGTTCGAGAAGGAGCTGCAGCAGAAGATCATCGGCTTCAACGCCCACCTGATCGTCCGCAACGGCGGCATCATCGACAAGGAGCGGGACGTCCTCTCCCTCCTGCGGAAGGAGCCGGGCGTCCTGGGGGCGGCCCCCTTCGTCTCCGGGCCCGTTTTCGCCAAGTGCGGCGGGCGCGTTTCCGCGCCCATCCTGCGCGGAATCGATCCGGAGGCGGAGGAGACCGTCCTCCCCCTGCGGCGCTACCTGGCCTCCGGCGACTTCGAGCTGCGCGGGGATACCGTCCTCGTCGGCTCCCAGTGGGCGCGGCAGAATCACGCCTGGGTGGGGGACAAGGTCCTCATCTACGGCCCGCGCCAATTGCAGAGCCTGGAGGCGGCGCGGGATCCGCACCAGGCCGTCATCCTCCCCACGGAGCTGCTCATCACCGGCATCTTCGAGACCGGCCTCTACGAGTACGACCTGAACTTCCTCATCGTTTCCCTCGAGACGGCGCAATATCTCTACACCCTGCCGGACGGCTCCGTGCACGGCTTCGCCCTCCGCGCGGCCGATCCGATGAAGCTCGACCCCCTGCGCGACCGGCTCAACAAGACCCTGCCGAAGCCGCTCTCCGTCTTCACCTGGATGGACCAGAACAAGTCCCTCTTCACCGCCATCGCCACGGAGCGGGTGGCCATGGCCTTCATCCTTTTCTTCATCATGATCGTGGCCGCCTTCGGCCTCTGCAGCACCCTCATCACCATCACGGTGCAGAAGGCGCGGGAGATCGGCCTGCTCAAGGCCCTGGGCGCGGCCGACCGGCAGGTGCTGGGCATCTTCGTCGCGCACGGGCTTTTGGTCGGCGTCCTGGGCGCGGTGAGCGGCGTCGGCCTGGCCGCCGTCGTCCTTTACTACCGCAATCCCTTCCGCGAGTTCCTGGACCGCCGCCTGGGCATCGACGTCTTCGCGCCGGACATCTACAACTTCGCCAGCATTCCGGCGGAAGTCTCCCTCACGCAGGTCGGCCTCATCGCCCTTTCCGCCGTCGTCGTCTGCGTCCTGGCCGCCCTCATCCCCGCGCAGGCGGCCGCCCGCCTGGAACCCGCCAAGGCCCTCCGCTATGAATGAGATGCCCCTGTTGGAATCCCGCGGCCTGGGAAAGAGCTACCGCATGGGCTCCCAGCCGGTCCACGTCCTGCAGGGGATCGACGCGGCCTTTCCCGAAGGGTCCTTCACCACCATCCAGGGGGCGTCCGGTTCCGGGAAGACCACCTTCCTCCAGGTCCTCGGCACGCTCCAGCGGCCCGACGCGGGCGGCGTCTATTGGCGCGGCGCCTCGTTGGAAGGGCAGGGGCGCGGCAGGCTGGCCGCCTGGCGGAACAGGCACGTCGGCTTCATCTTCCAGTCCTACCAGCTCCTGCCGGAATTCTCCGCCTTGGAGAACGTCGACCTGGCCGCCCGCATCGCGGGGCGGGGAGACCTGGAACGGAGCCGGGAGCTGCTGGCCCGCGTGGGCCTGGCGGAGCGGGCGGAGCACCGCCCGGGGGAACTTTCCGGCGGGGAGCAGCAGCGCGTCGCCATCGCCCGCGCCCTGCGGAACGATCCGGACCTGATCCTGGCCGACGAGCCGACCGGCAATCTCGACCGGGAGACGGGCCGCCAGATCATCGAGCTTTTGGAGCGGCTGCACCGGGATTCCGGGAAGACGCTGATCTTGGTCACCCACGATGACGAGATCGCCGCGCGCGGCGGCCACCGGCTGCGGATGACCGGCGGGCGGCTGATGTGATCCCCGGCTAGGGATTTTCGATTTTTTCTTCCGGGAAGGGGACGACGGGCGGGATCGAGCTGTTGTCCGGCCGGGGCGGCTTAGGCTTGGTCTGGACGCGGTTGAGCGTCACCTGCATGGAGAGGGGCGCGCCGCCCTGCGGAGTCACCGGCAGATAGTAAGTCTCAAAGCCCTGCATCTTTATGGCCACGCTCTGCGCGACGGGCGGCAGGGAAACCTCCAGCGGCGTGAAGCCGAAGTCTTCCCCGTTGAGCGAGACGACGGCCCCCTGGGGGTGGCTGTCGATCCGTACGCGGGAGAAGCGGAAGTCGGGGGTGAAGGCCGTCACCTCGTGCACCAGGACTTCCAGGGGCACGCTGTAGGAGCGGTTCCGCTGGCTGAGGCGGACCAGGTAGCGGCCCGGACGGAGGCGGAGGTTCACGGCGTCCTCCGCCTTGAGGGTGCCGGAGGCGGCCAGATCGGTCCGATCGACGCGGTGCGCCTCGTACCGGTAGCCCTCCTCCGCCGACTGGAGGCGCAGGAAACCGCCCTCCGGCTTGAGTTCGATGGGCGGCAGGACGAGGTGCTCGGCGGGGTGGAGGCGGACGACCTGGTGGTGGGCCAGGTATTCGGGCGCGACGACGGTGAGCCGGTAGGGGCCTTCGCGGAGGTGGCGGAAGGTGGCTTTCAGCCCGGTTTCCGAGTCCATCCCCAGCACGATGGTGGGGGAGGCCTCCCCGGCCAGCAGGGGCTTTACTTCCACGGCGACGGAGCCGTTCTGCACGCGCAGCGCGTCGAAGGCCAGATAGCCCGCCACCGCCGTCATGCCCAGGAAGCCGGCCACGGAGGCCAGGCTAAGGAGCTGGAGGAAGCGCTCCGCCTTCCGGTGCAGGCGGATCAGCCGCTCCAGCCGCTCGCGCAGGCGGCCCAGCTCGGCCTCCATGTCCTGGTGGAAGTCGGTGCCGCGGACGGAGGCCAGCAGGCGGGCCTTTTCCGCCAGGGCGGTGGGAACCTTCGTCAAAAGGGCCCGTGCCGCGCGGGCGGGCGCGAAGCCGAACCAGAACCGCCGGAAAGCCTTTTCCAGGAGCGCCTCCGCCTGGTCCATGGGGTGTCCCAGGCGCTGGTCGATGTCGGTGAGCTCGTTCCGCCAGCGGGCCGCCTCGCGCGCGGGAGCCTCGTAGTCGAGGTCGGCGAAGACCGGCTTGAGCGGGGCGGCGGTTTCCTGCGCCTTCCGGTAATTGCCTTCCCGGGCCAGGGTGATGGCCTTGTCCAGGGTGCGGAGGTGCTTGGAATAGGTTTCCAGCCAGCGCTTGCAGCGGGCCTCGTCC
Organism: Verrucomicrobium sp.; assembly: GCA_028283855.1. Taxonomy (NCBI): domain Bacteria; kingdom Pseudomonadati; phylum Verrucomicrobiota; class Verrucomicrobiia; order Verrucomicrobiales; family Verrucomicrobiaceae; genus Verrucomicrobium; species Verrucomicrobium sp. Next base: position 213,390 of record JAPWJX010000004.1, read on the forward strand.
TGCTTGAGGGCGGCCAGCCGGGCGCGGCGCAGGGAGCTGGAGGCGTCGTCGTCCAGGTAGCGGAAAATCTCCGGCAGGTCGAGGCGGTGGAGGAGGTGGTCGGGATGAAGCAGGGTGGCGAAGCCGTAGAGTTCCGGCTGGAGGTCCTTTCCGCTGCGCCACGAGCCGGCGGGAAGGCCCAGCCGCAGCTCGCGGACGTGGTGGGAGATCTCCGCGATTTCCGAGCGGATCTGCTCGTGGAGGGCTTCCAGCCCGGCTTGGGAGAGGGCGCCCGGCTCCGGGTTTTCCAGGGCGGCGCGCCAGGCGGGCGCCTCGGAAGTCTCCGTGTGGACGGCGGCGGCGACAGTGCCGATCCTCTCCACCGTCTGGCCGAAGTGGTCGAGCGGATCGTCGACCAGCGCGCTGGCGGGCAGGTTGGCGTTGGCGAAGTGGTCCAGCTCCTTCCCCAGCTCAGCCAGGGCGCCCAGGACGGGGGTCTTCTCCGCCTCCATGAGGCCCTCGGCGCGGAGGAGGTAGGCCACCTTGGCCTGGAGGACCTGAAGGTGGAAGGTCTGCTCTTCCAGGTTGGTGCCCCAGGCGCTCTTGATGCGGAGCCATTCGATGGAGGCGTCCTCCACCAGGTCGGCCAGGCTCTGCCGGTATTTTTCCAGCACCTTGTCCTGCTCGTAGCCGGAGCGGTGCAGGGCGTTGTTGATTTGGTGGATCTTGGTCTTTTGGGCGATGCTGGCGCCCTGGACGCGCAGGGAGGCCAGCTCGGCCGTCAGCCCGGCGATGCGGTCCCGCACCTCCGTGGCCCATTGGTGGAGGCCCGCCAGCTCCTTGTAGCCGGGAAAGATATTCTCCAGGTCGGGCTTGGCGTTCTTGGCCGGGGCGGGCTTGGGCTCCACTGCCCGGCAGTATGATGGCTTGCCGGGATCAGGGCAATATCAAGTAAGCCAGGGAACAGCCGGCGGCGACGGGGACGGCGTCGGTCCGCAGGGCCAGGGAGGCGGCGGTGGTCCCCGCCGCGACGACGCGCGCGCCGAAGGCGCTCTCCGCCGCCGTCGGCGTAAGGAGGGTGAAGAGCGCCCCGCGCGGCGCGCCGGGCAGGTGCAGGGAGGCGAGGTCGATCGCGTAGTCGCTCTGCCCCACGACGAGGGGAAGGATGCCGGTCAGGCCGGTGGTGAGGAGGGAGGCGGCGGTCGGGTAGGCGGGGTTGCCCTCCGTGGGCAGGCCTTCGTCGTCCTTGATCACGTCGTTGTAGATGACGACGGAGAAAGTCCGGGTGCTCGTCTCGTAGCCGCCCGGGGTGATCCAGGCGATTTCCCCCATGAGGGTGACCTGGGCCAGGTCGCCGCCCGCGGGATTAAGCAGGGCGTTGAGGGGGGAGGTGTTGAAGCTGGGCTGGAGGGCGTAGGCGGTGGCGGGCGCGGCGGGCGTGGCCCAGACGTCGCAAAAGACGACGAAGTCCCCGTCGTATTGCCCCTGCTGCTTGAGGCCGAATTTGAACGTGGTGCCGGAAGGGAGCGTCACCGGCGTGTAGCCGTTGCTCCCCAGTTGCTGAAAGGTCACCTGCAGGGGGGCGACGTCCCCCCGTTTGAAGGAAAGGGTGGTGACGGGCGCCGCTGTTGCTGGAGCCGGCCACCAGCTGGGCCCGGTCTAGGTCGATGTAGAGGTTCATGGGGGTCTGGCGCGGCATCCTACCCGGGAGCGGGGCGGCGCGTCTTGGACGGGGGGAACGGAGGGCAGGGAAGGGGTGCTTGACCGCCCGGCCGGATGGCGCAGCATGGGAAAGACGATGAACGCGTTTTTCCCGGAGGCCGGGCGCTGAAAGCCCTGCGCATCGGCGTCATCGCCGACACCCACGGACGGATCCATCCGCGCCTGGAGGCTCTTTTCCGGGACGTCGACGAAATCTGGCACCTGGGCGACGTCTGCGAGGAGGCGGTCCTCGATTTTCTCCGCGGCCTTTGCCCCCGCCTGACCGTGGTGCTGGGGAATAACGACTTTTCCTTCTCCGCCCCGCTGACGCTCGATTTGGAGCGGGAAGGGGAGCGCTTCCACCTGGTCCACATCCCGCCGCGCTCCTTTCCCGCGCGGGAGGGGTGGTTCCTCCACGGACACACCCATGTCCCCCGCGATGAACGAATCGGCGCGTTGCGTGTCTTTAATCCCGGCAGCGCGGGTTTGGCGAACAAGGGAGCTCCCTTGCACGTCGGCTTCCTGGAAAAGGAGCCGGGGAAGCCTTTCTCCGCGCGGCTGGAACCCCTCTAACCTTGCAGTCCCCCTCATTCTGAACCATCCTGGAAGCCCTTTCCCCCTATGAAGCGCACCCGCCTTTCCGCCTGCGTCCTCCTCCTTTCCCTTAGCCTGCCGGTCCTCGGCTCCGCCGCCACACCCTGGTGGAAATGGGGCGCCTCCCCGACAAACGCCCCGGCCGCTGAGGCGGAAAAGTCCGCCCCCGCCTCCCTGGGCGAGGCCAAGCCGGAAACCGCTCCCGCCCCCGGCGGCGGGCCGGCCATGGTGACCAGCTTCGCCCCCATTGTGAAGAAGGTGGCGCCCAGCGTCGTCACCGTCTTCACCACCAAGAAGGTGAAGGAGCAGGACGTCCGCAACCCCTTCATGGGCGATCCCTTCTTCCAGCGCTTCTTCGGCAACATGCCGGGGATGCCGGGCAACGGCAACGGCGGCGGCGCTCCGGCGAAACCCCGCTTCCAGGAGCAGCAGGGGCTGGGCTCCGGCGTCATCGTCTCCGCCGACGGCTACATCCTGACCAACGTCCACGTCGTCGACGTGGCGGACGAGATCAAGGTCCGCATCGGCAACGAGAAGAAGGACTACGCCGCCAAGGTCATCGGCAAGGACCCGCTCTCCGACATCGCCCTCATCAAAATCACTGCCACCGGCCTGACTGCCATCCCCCTGGCCGATTCCAGCAAGGTGGAAGTGGGAGACGTCGTCCTGGCCCTGGGCAACCCCTTCGCCCTCGGCCAGACCGTCACCATGGGCATCGTCAGCGCGCTGGACCGCACGCCGGACGAGCTGGGCGCGGGCACCCTCGACCAGTTCATCCAGACCGACGCGGCGATCAACCCCGGCAACTCCGGCGGCCCCCTCGTCGACACCGCGGGCCGCATGATCGGAATCAACAGCGCCATCTACACCCGCAGCGGCGGCAACATGGGCATCGGCTTCGCCATTCCCAGCAACATGGCCCGCCACGTCATGGAGAGCCTGCTCAAGCAGGGCCGCGTCATCCGCGGCTTCCTGGGCGTCAGCGCCAACGCCCTGACCCCGGACCTGGTGAAGAAATTCAGCCTGCCGGACGACAACGGCGTCCTCGTCGCCCAGGTGGAGTCGAAGTCGGCCGCGGAAGCCGCGGGCGTCCAGGTCGGCGACGTCATCACCGAGTTCAACGGCAAGAAGATCTCCGACTACCACGACCTGCGCACCGCCGTCACGGAGACCGCCCCCGGCAAGAAAGTCCGCCTGGCCCTGATCCGCAACGGGCATCCGAAGACCCTGGACGTCACCCTCAAGGAGATGCCCGCCGCCGCGTCCAAGCCGGAGGCGGACGACGCCGCCCAGGACGAGCCGGCGGAGCCCGCCACGGAAAAGCTCCTGCCCGGCGTGCAGATCGCCGACCTGAACGACGCGGGCCGCCACCAGTTCGACGCCATCCAATATCCCGCCGACCTGAAGGGCGCCCTGGTCGTCGACGTGCAGCAGGACTCCCCCGCCGCCAAGCCCGGGGCCGCCGGCCTCCAGCCGGGCGACGTCATCCTGGAGGTGGAGCACAAGGAGGTCCACTCCGCGAAGGAAGCGGTCCTCGCCGCCCATAAGGCCAAGGGCGGCCTCCTCCTGCGCGTCTGGACGCGCGGCAATCCCCGCTACCTGGTCATCCAGAACAGCGACCAATGAGCGATACGCTTTCCACGCCCCCCGCCTTCGTCCCCGGCCCCACGCCGGAGGAGAAACTGAAGATGGAAAAGGACGGCCTGGACGTCATCCACGACCTCCACCGCTACGCCCACACGGGCTTCGCCTCCATCACGGAGGACGATTTCTCCCGCTTCAAGTGGTACGGCTTCTACCGCCAGAAGCCGAAGGAAAGCGGCTACTTCATGCTCCGGCTGCGGCTGCCCGGCGGGCGGCTGACCCCGGAGCAGGCGGAGGCCGTCGCCTCCGTCGCCCAGGACTTCGCCCACGGCTTTTGCGACGTCACCACCCGGCAGACCTTCCAGTTCCACTGGCTCACCATCGAGCAGGCGCCGGAAGTCTTCGCCCGGCTGGAGTCCGCCGGGGTCTACACCAGCGGCGCCTGCGGCGACATCGCCCGCAACGTCGTCGGCTGCCCCGTGGCCGGGTGCGACGGGGAGGAGATCCTCGACGCCACCCCGCAGCTGGAGGCGGTCAACGCCCACCTCTTCAACAACAAGGAATTCTCCAACCTGCCCCGGAAGTACAAGATCAGCGTCTCCGGCTGCCGCATCCACTGCGCCCAGCCGGACATCAACGACCTGGGCTTCTTCGGCCTGGAGCGGGGAGGGGAGGCGGGCTTCGGCCTGAAGATCGGCGGCGGCCTTTCCTCCGCCCCCCACCTGGCGCAGGTCCTGCCCGTCTTCCTCCGGCCGGAGGAGGTCCTGCCCATGGCCCACTACGCATCGGTCCTCTACCGGGACTTCGGCTACCGGGAAAAGCGCAACCGCGCCCGGCTCAAGTTCCTCGTCGCCGACTGGGGCGCGGAAAAGGTCCTGGCCAAGATCGAGGAGCTGGCGGGCCGCCGCTTCGAGCGGTACGAGGGGTTCCAATTCCCGACCGATCCGGAGACCGACCACCTGGGCGTCCGCCCGCAGAAGCAGGCGGGGCTCCACTACGTCGGCGTCTGCTTCGCCGGGGGGCGCGTCCGCGCCCATCAGCTGCGGGAATTGGCGGAGCTTTCCCGCCGCTTCGCCTCGCCCGGCCAGGCCCGCCTGGGGGCGACGAACAAACAGAACATCATCCTCTTCAACATCCCGGAGGCGAACGTCGCCGCGCTCAAGGCGGAGCTCGACGCGCGGGAGCTGGTCTGGAACCCGACGGTCTTCCGCTCCGGCTGCGTCTCCTGCACCGGCATCGAGTTCTGCAACCTGGCCATCGCGGAGACAAAGAACCGGATGATCTCCCTCGTCGGCCAGCTGGAGGAGGAGTGCGCGGGCTACCGGGACAAGATCCGCATCCATTTCAGCGGCTGCCCCAGCTCCTGCGGCCAGCACCAGATCGCCGACATCGGCTTCCGCGGCGGCATGACGAAGGTCAACGGCGTCTCCACCGAGTGTTTCGACATGTTCCTGGGCGGCAAGCTGGGGAGCGAGGCCCGCTTCAACGAGCTGGTCCGCGGTAAAATCCCCGCCGCCGACATCCACAAGGTCGTCGGCCAGACCCTCCGCTACTACCAGGCGAATCGCCAGGGGACGGAGACCTTCGCCGACTTTTCCCGCCGTTTGGGGAAGGATGCCATGAAGACGGCCCTGGCCCCGGAAAATCCGGCCGCTCCCGCGTAAAATAGCCGAATTAAGGAGAGTATGGCATTTCCACTCTCCGACGAGGCGTTCCGGGCTGAAATGAAGGGCATGGGCTTTGGCGAAAAGCAGGCGCAAAAGCTGCGCGTCTCCTTGCAGAAGCCCGCTCCCAAGGTGCCCGAGGCCCCTTACAGCCGTCCCGAGGCGAGCAGCCAGGCTGACGGTTTTACCGAGACCGGCCCCATCACCCCGCAGGAAAAGTGGCTTTTCCGCTAAGCGAGCCATTGCCGGAGCGCTCCATGCCCGAAGTCTCCCTGCCCAAGAACTTCTATCCCGACGGCTTCACCCCCGAAGTCGACGACGACGTGTACGATCAGAAGCCGAAGCACCCCCTCCTGCGCCACGTCCTCTGGGAGGCGCTGAAGCAGGCGAAGGACTGGTCCCACCTGCCCGAAAACCGCCAGGAAGCGTGGGCCGCCGCGGCCAACGCCCTGGGCGCCGCCCCGGAAGGGGACAATGAGGTTTCCCGCTTCCTGAAAAGCCAGGAAGGGGAGGCCGCCCGCCGCGACTTCGCCTACGCCGGTCCGCTGCCCGGCATCGTCACCCGCTACCTTTCCGGTTCCAGCCAGGAAAAGCGCCTGGCCGAGTTCCAGGAGGCGATTCCCGAGGCCTACGGCATGCTGCTGGAAGGCTTCGGCGAGAAGGAGGGACTGAAGAAGATGGGCCGCGAGCCGCTGCCCCAGTGGGCCTATGCGAAGGTTCCGCACCCCAACCCGCTCCCCTACACCCCTTTTAGCGCCGTCCGCTGGACGAAGGATGACCTCAATCTCCTGCGCGGGATGCGGATCGAGACGCAGGGCCTTGCCGTCGACCAGCCGGTGCGCGGCGGCCACACCCGCTAATTTTTATGACCCCCGACGAACAGTTCCGCACCGAGATGGAGAAGATGGGCTGCAGCGAGAGCGAGCTCATCAAGACCCTGGCCGAGATCAAGAACCCCGCCGCCCAGGCCTTCGGGGACGTTTCCGACGCGGCGCGCCGCGCCGGTTTCAAGACCGACACCGCCCCCGGCGAAGTCCGCAATCCCGGCTGGGACGTGGAACAGTAGTTTAGCGCGTTTCCGCGCGCCCCTCGACGATCTCGACGGGGCACTTCGGCAGCATCGCCATGAACGATTTGCCGTAATTCTTGCTCAGGACCCGCTGGTCGAGGATGACCACGATCCCCTGGTCCTGCTTCGACCGGATGAGGCGGCCCACCCCCTGGCGGAATTTGAGGATCGCCTCCGGCAGGGAATAGTCCCGGAAGGCGTCGCCCCCCGCCGCCTCGATCCGCTCCAGCCGCGCCTGCGTCAGCGGGTGGTCCGGCACGGCGAAGGGGAGGCGGGTCAGGATCACGTTCCCCAGCGCGTCCCCCGGCACGTCGACCCCCTGCCAGAAGCTGTCCGTGCCGTAGAGGACGGCGCGGGGGGAGGTCTTGAACTTCTGCAGCAGCTTGTGCCGCGTCATGCTCCCGTCCTGGATGAGAAAGGTGTAGCCGTGGCTGCGGAAGAAGAGGTCGGTCCGCTCCGCCACCGCCTGCATCGTCCGGTAGCTGGTGAAGAGGACGAAGGCGCGCCCCTCCGTCATGGAGGTGAAGTGCTCGATCCACTGCTGGAGGGCGCGGACGTATTCGTCGGCCCGGGCCGGTTCCGGCATGTGGCGGGGGACGTAGACCTTCATCTGCCGCTCGAAGTCGAAGGGGGAGTCCAGCTTCAGCGCGGCGGCGTCCTCCGCGCCCAGGCGTTTCTGGAAGAACTGGAGGTCCCGCGCCACGGCCAGGGTGGCGCTGGTGAGGACGGCGGTCTGGTCCGGGCGGAAGATGAGCTGCCGCATGAGCGGGGCCACGTCGACGGGGGCGGCCAGGAGCTGGATTTCCTGCGCCTTCGGCGTCCGCTCCACCCAGTAGACGTGCCCCTCCCGGGATTGGGTGAGGAACTCGGAGATGCCGGTGCGCAGGGCGGCCAGGCGGCTGGCGCTTTCCCGCACCTCGGCCAGCAGGTCCTCGTCGGAGACGTCCTCCTGGCTGTCGCAGAGGGCGCGGTGGATCTGCGCCAGGGGGAGGCTCAGGGTGTCCTCCACCAGGTCGGGGCGGCTGACGCGGACCTCGCCCCCGCGGGTGAAGTCGACCTGCCGCTCGATGGCGCCGAAGAAGGCGTCGGCGGTCTGCTGGGTTTCTCCCAGGAGCCGGATGGCGTCCCCCTGCCGGAGGACCTGCAGGAGGCCCTTTTGCGTGCGGCTGTTGTAGAGGCGGGTGAAGAGGTGGCGGATGCGCGTCTGGGAAAGGCCCAGGCCCAGATGGCGGGAGGCGACGTTTTCCAGGGTGTGCGCCTCGTCGAAGACGACGAAGTCGTCGTGGAAGAGGAAGCCCTTCTCGTTTTCCAGCGGCTCCTGGTTCGCGTCGGAGCCCAGGAGGGAGAAGAAGAGGGAGTGGTTGACCACGACGACCTGCGCCTCCTTCGCCCGGGAGCGGAGGCGCTGGTAGAAGCAGCGCGGGTCGGCCCCGCAGGTGCGCGGGGTGCAGACGTGGGGCTCGGAGCAGACCTGGGCCCAGACCTTCGGGTCGGGCATGGGGTCGAGGTCGGCCAGGGTGCCGTCCTCCGTCTGCTGATGCCATTCCCAGAGGCGCTTCAGCTCGGCCGCCTCGGAGGAGGCGAAGAGGTCGCCCGCGTGGCTCATCGCCTTCTGCAGGCGGCGGGGGCAGAGGTAGTTCTGCCGCCCCTTCAGCAGGACGGCGGTGAAGGCCTCCGGCACCAGCTTTTGCACCAGGGGGATGTCCTTGTGGAAGAGCTGCTCCTGGAGGTTGATGGTGTGGGTGGAGAGGATGGCCTGCCGCCCCTGCTCGATCCCGTGCAGGATGGAGGGGATCAGGTAGGCCAGGCTCTTCCCCGTGCCGGTCCCCGCCTCGACGACGAGGTGCGTGCGCTCGTCGAGCGCCCGGGCGACGGCCGCCGCCATCTGCTGCTGCTGGGGCCGGGCCTCGAAGTTCTTCGCCTTGGCCAGGGGGCCCCGCTCGGAGAAGAACTCCTCCACGCGCCCCGCGAGCGTGGAAATGGAATCGCGGGGCGCAATCACAAGGGCCTTACCAGGTGAAGGTGAAGCGGCTGAGGCGCTTTTCCAGCTCCGCCACGACGCGCTTTTCCTCCGCTTCCCCGCCAGGGGCGGAGAAGGTGACGCTGAAACGGACGCAGGCGCCCGCGTCGTCCCACGGAACGGTGGAGACGAGGTTTTCCGTGATCATCCACTGGGAGAAAGTCTCCGCGTCGGGGAAGGAGACGGTCTTCCCTTCGCCCGCGGCCTGCTTCGGCGCGGGGACGTAGAGGAAGAAGGAGCCCTTCGGCTTCTGCGCCTGGAAGCCGAGGCGCTGGAGCGCGCCGACCAGCAGGTCCATGCGGCGGCTGTATTTGGCGGCGATCTTTTCCGTGATCTCCGGGTGGTCGAAGCAGTAGGCCACGGCGTTCTGGATGCCGAGGAACTGGCCGGAATCGGTGTTGTCCTTCACGGTGGCGTAGGCCTTCACCAGCAGGGGGTTGCCCGCCACGAAGCCGCAGCGCCAGCCGGTCATGTTGAAGTTCTTGCTGGCGGAGTGCAGCTCCACGCCCACGTCCATGGCGCCCGGGGTGGAGAGGAAGGAGAGGGGCTTCCCCTCGAAGACCAGGGCCGCGTAGGCGAAGTCGTGGATGACGACGAGGCTGTTCTTCTTGGCGAAGGCGACGACCTTGGCGAAGAACTCCGGCGTGGCGCTGGCGCCCGTGGGGTTGTTCGGGTAGTTGATGACCAGCACCTTGGCCCGGGAGAGGACGTCGGCGGGGATATTGTCCAGGTCGGGCAGGTAGCCGTTTTCCTTCGTCAGCTTCAGGTTGTGCACCTCGCCGCCGTAGTAGCGGGCGTGGGTGCCGAAGACCGGGTAGCCCGGCACGGTCATGAGGACGACGTCCCCGGGGTTGATAAGGCAGGCGGGGAGGATGGAGAGGGCGGCCTTCGAGCCGATGGAGTGGCAGACCTGCGTCTCCGGGTCGAGGGTGACGCCGCAGACGTTCTTCAGGTAGCGGGCGGCGGCTTCCTTCAGCAGCGGGCCGCCGTTGTCGGCGTAGCCGCGGTTGCCGGGCTTGGCCGCTTCCTCGTTGAGGCGGGCGACGACGTCGGCCGGGGGCATCTCGTCCGGCTCGCCCACGCCCAGGTCAAAGAGTTCGCCGCCGGGATTGGCCTCCAGGGCGGCGCGTTTGGCGCGCTTGATCTTCTCGAACTTGTAGATGGCGGTGTCTTTGCCGAAGCGGTCTCCGCCGATGCGCTGGGCGAAGAGGGATTGGATGTAGGAATCGCTCATGGGGGAACGGATATCTTAAGAGCCGAGGGCGGCCTGGCAATGGATTACTTGTGAAAGGGCCCGCGATATGCTTTTTAGCGTGGTGCTCCTGACCAATATGACCCGCGCCAATGAGATTGGCGCCAATTCCTATCTTCTCGACCTAGGGCAGGAGGGCTCCGTCATCCTCGACGCCGGCTCCCACCCCCGCCTGGACGGCTACGAGGGGACGCCCGACTTCGCCCCCTCCGGAGGCAAGGACGTCCGCGCCATCTTCCTGACCCACGCCCACCACGACCACACCGGCTCCCTGCCGCTGGCCATGCGCGCCCATCCGAAGGCCCGCGTCTTCATGAGCGAGGGGACCTACTTCCTGGCCGACCCCCTCCTGCACAATTCCGTGGAGGTGATGACCAAGCAGCGCAGCGAGCTGGGCATCAGCGAATACCCCCTCTACACCCACGGGGAGCTGGCGCAGCTGACCCAGCGCTGGCAGGCCTGCGGCCTGGGCAAGTCCTGGTCCCTGGACGGCTATCCCAACCCCAAGAACGAGCCGGTCTCCTTCAGCCTGCACGACGCGGGGCACATTCTGGGCTCCGTCGGCGTCCGCATCGAGCACCGGGGCCGCAGCCTCTTCTACACCGGGGACATCAACTTCGCCGACCAGCGCCTGATGAAGGCGGCCAGCTTCCCCACCAGCGGCATCGACATCCTGGTCACGGAGACGACGCGCGGCGGCAGCCCCCGCAAGGAGGCCCGCGGGCCGGTGATCGAGCGTTTCTTCCAGGCGATGGACGAGACCTTCGCCCAGGGCGGGGCCGTCCTGGTCCCCATCTTCGCCATGGGGAAGACGCAGGAGCTTTTGGCCGAGATCTACATCCGCTGGCGGGAGGGCCGCTTCGGCCGCCGCCCGCTCTACATCGGGGGGCTGAGCAAGACCTTCTCCGCCATCTACGACAAGCTGGCCCAGCGCTCCGTCCGCGCCCACCCGGACATCAAGCTGCTCAACGACAAGATGCCGGAAATCATGGACGGCCGCCGCCTGAAGGGCTTCAAGCCGCGCAAGGGGGACCTCTACCTCCTTTCCTCCGGCATGATGACGCCGAAGACCCTCTCCAACACCCTGGGCCAGCGCTTCCTCTCGGAGGAGAAGAACAGCGTCTTCTTCGTCGGCTACTGCGATCCGGAGTCCCCCGCCGGGGCGCTCCTGGAAACGCCGAAGGGCGGCCACGTCGTCCTGGACCCCATCACCGGGGAGCTGGAGGTGAAGTGCCGCGTCGAGCACTTCGACATGACCGCCCACGCCCAGCGGGAGGACATCCTCGACTACATTCTCAAGACCGATCCGAAGGTCTGCGTCCTGGTCCACGGCGATCCGCCGGCCCTGGAATGGTTCCAGGCCCAGCTCCGCGAGCTGCGGCCGAACATGAAGATCGTCATCCCGCCGCCCGGCCAGCCCGTCGCGCTCTGATCTCATGACTCCGGCCCTCCCGGTCGACGCCCGCCAGGCGGCCAAGCTGCTGGCGAAGGCCGATCCGGTGCTGGGGGCGGTGATCGCGCGCGTGGGCGCCCACACGGGGGAGCCCACGCCGGGGAAGGATCTTTTCCCCGCCCTGCTGCGCTCCATCATCTCCCAGCAGCTCCACGGGAAGGCGGCGGAGGCGATCCACGGGCGCGTCCTAAAGCAGATCGGCCGGGGCCGCGCGGGAGCCCGGGCCCTCCTTTCCCTCCCGGACGAGGCCTTGCGCGGCGCGGGCCTTTCCGCGAACAAGCTGCTGGCCCTGCGGGATCTGGCGGCCAAGGCCCTGGACGGCACCGTCCCCACGCCGCGGGCCGCCGCGAAGCTTTCCGACGCGGAATTGATCGAGCACCTGACGCGCGTCCGGGGAATCGGGCCGTGGACGGTCCACATGCTCCTCATCTTCCATCTGGGGCGCCCCGACGTGCTGCCCACGGGGGATTACGCGATCCGCAAGGCCTTCAGCCTCCTCTACCGGAAGGGCCGCGCCGTGACCCCCGCCGCCATCGAGCGGCACGCAAAGCGGTGGCAGCCCTACCGCTCCATCGCCAGCTGGTATCTCTGGCGCTCGCTCGACCTCGATTAGGCCTAGCGGACGTCCTTCGGCGCGGGGCCGAGCTTCCAGACGTAGTAGCGGGTCACATTCTCCCCGGCCTGGGACTTGCGCCAGAAGTTGCCCCAGCGCGCCGCCTTGCCGAATTCCTTCGCCAGGACCGGCGGCAGGACGGGGGAGGGATCGTCCGTCAGGTAGAGGGCGGAGGAGCCTTTCTTCACCGCGTAGCCGGGCCAGATGGAAAACTGGTTTTCCACGTGCTCCGTGTGCGGGAGGTAGAGCGTGGGGTGGCCGGGGAGGTAGAAGGCCAGCTCGCTGGCGGTGCCGTAGTTGTTCGCCAGGAGGAAGAGGGGCGGCGCGGAGACGCCCGCGGCCTGCTGGGCTTCCCGGCGGAGGGACTCGAACTGGGCGGCGTAGTCCTGCCAGCCCTGGGCGCGGAGGAGGAGGTCCTTCTTCGGCGGCAGGTGAACCCAAGCCGTGTGGTGGAAGAGGACGGTTTCCACGATGGCCAGGGCGATCGCCGCGCGCCAGAACCAGCGGGCGCTCCGCCGGAAAGCGGCCAAAAGGGGCCAGTAGGCGGCGGCCAGGATGAAGGCGGCCGGATAGCTCACGGCGGTCCAGTTCCCTTCCGCCGCCTTGTTGACGCTCAGGAGCGCGTAGAAGAGGAAGCAGGGCAGGAAGAGGGCGACGAGGAAGAGTTCCCCTTCCGTTTTCTGCCGCCGGGCCGTCTTCCAGACCGCGACGAGGAGGGCGATCCAGAGCAGCGGCGACATCGCCGCCGCCTGGGCGATGATGAACTTGAACAGTTCTCCCGGGCGCACATGAAAGCCGCCGTCCAGGTCCCCCCGGTGCTGGAGGTGGGCGGCGGTCACCCAGCCGTGGTGCTGGTTCCACCACAGGACGGGCATCAGGGAGAGGAGAACGGCGGCCAGGAGCGCCCCCATTTGCCGGCTGCGGAAAAGGTGCCGGTGGCGGGGCGTCCAGGCCAGGAATCCGCCGAAGCTGAGGAGCTCCAGCAGATTGACGTACTTGCTGAGGAAGCCGCCGCCGATCGCCAGGCCGCACAGGGCCCAGCGCCACAGTTCCGGCCGGTCCAGGGCATCCAGGAAGAGGTTGGCCGCCCAGACCCAGAAGAAGACGGAAAGGGGGTCGATGGTCATCAGGATGCCGCCGATGGCGTAGAGCGGCGTGATGACGGCCAGGCACAGGGCGATGAGGCCGGCGCGCGCCCCCAGCAGGCGGCGGCCCAGGACGAAGAGCTGCCAGCCGGTCCCGGCGGCCAGGAGGATGGAGAACCAGCGGACGCCCAGCACGGTGTCGCCGAAGAGGAAGGTCCCCGCGGCGATCGTCCAGGCCACGGCGGGCCCCTTGCTGAAGTAGCTGGCGTCCAGGTGCTTCGACCAGAGCCAGTAGTAGGACTCGTCCGGGATCAGGTCGAGGCTGACGGCGAAGGCGATGCGGAAGAGGGTCAGCGCGGCCAGGAGGACGATGGCCATGCGCGTCTCCCAGGGGAGGGCACGGAGCATGGCTAGGGAGAGTGCCGGGGGGCGGAGGCGGTGTCACGTTCGCGTTTGTTTTTTGGCGGAGACCCCCCCATGCTCTACAGCCCCCCATCGTGAAGCTCTGCGACGTCACCCAGTTCTTCTCCCCGCGCAGCGGCGGGGTGCGCCGCTATCTTTTGGAGAAGCGCCGCTATATCGAGGAGCGGACGGACGACGAGCACCACCTGGTCATCCCCGGGGAAAAGACCGAGTACAAGCAGGAGGGCCGCCTCCACACCTTCACCGTGGCCTCCCCCCAGGTGAGCAAGACCTCCCGCTACCGGGTCCTCTTCAACACGCCCGCCGTCCGGGACTACCTGCGCCAGGTCCGGCCCGACCTGGTGGAGGCGGGCGACCCCTACCACCTGGCTTGGAGCCTCCTGCGCTCCGGCCGGGAGCTGTTCTTCCCGGTGCTCGGCTTCTACCACTCCCATTTCCCCGACGCCTACCTGCGGACGATCCTCAAATATTGCGGCCCCTTCATGCGGGACGCGGTGCTGGCCTATGCGGAGGACTACATCGTCCGCCTCTACGGGCAGTTCGCCGCCACGCTGGTGCCGTCGGAGCCGCTGCGGGACCTCTTGCGCGGCTGGGGCGTGGGGAACGCCGTCTCCGTCCGCCTGGGCGTCGACACGGACTCCTTCCGGCCCGGCCTGCGGGACGCGGCGCTGCGGGAGGAGCTGGGCATTCCGCAGGACGCCTTCCTTCTCCTCTACGTCGGCCGGCTGGCGGGGGAGAAGAACGTCACCACCCTCCTCCAGGCCTTCGCCGAGCTGCGCCGCCGTTCCGGGCGGAATTACTGGCTCCTCATCCTGGGGGACGGCCCGCTGCGCCGTCTCCTGCCCGCCGTGCGGGAGGAGACGGGGGCGGTCCGCTGGCAGTCTTTCATCCAGGGGAATGACAAGCTGGCCCGCTACTACCGCGCGGCCGACCTCTTCGTCCATCCGGGCGTGGTGGAGACTTTCGGCCTCGTTGCCCTGGAGGCGCAGGCTTGCGGGTGTCCCATCGTCGGCATCCGGGGCAGCAACATGGACGCGAACATCGCCTACGGCCTGGAGCATTGGGCCCCGCGCAACGACGCCGGGGAATTGGCCGCCGCCATCGAGCGGGTGGCGGAGACCGACCTGGCCCTGTGGGGGGAGACCGCCGCGGAGCGGGTGCGGGAGCGCTTCGCCTGGCCGGTGGTATTGGGCGATCTCTGGCGCCACTACCGCGCCGCCATCGCGGGCAACCGTGTGCTGGCTTCTTACTGATATGACCGAGTCCGCCCCCGCATTCCGCGTCCGCTTCTACCGGCCCGAGGACCGCGCCGCCGTCCGCCGCATCTGCGCGGAGACCGGTTTTCTGGGGAGGGCGGTCGACCCCATTTTCGAGGACCGGGAACTCTTCGCCGATTATCTGACCGGCTACTATACCGACGCGGAGCCGGAATCGACCCTCGTCTGCGAGGTGGGCGGCGAGATCCAGGGCTACCTCATGGGCTCCCGCCGCCTGGGCCAATACAAGCGCTACCGCGTGTGGAACAATGCCTGGCTCTTCCTCAAGGGGGGCTGGCGCTATTTCACCCGGCCCTACGGCCCGGCCACGCGCCGCTACGTCGCCTGGCTCTTGAAGCGCGCGGGGGCGGAGTCCCCCGTCACGCCGCCGGGGTTGCCCCACTTCCATGTCAATCTCCTCCCCGCCGCGCGGAGCGTGACGCACGTGCGGACGCTCATCGACTCTTTCCTGCAATACCTGGTCGGGCATGGGGACGCGGGCGTCTACGGCCAGATGGTCACCTTCGACGGGCGGCGCGGCGTGCGGATGTTCGAGCGGTACGGCTGGCGGGTGATCGACCAGAAGGAGATCACGAAATACCGCCACCTCGACCCGCGCCAGGTCTTCCTCTTCACCATCGTAAAGGACCTGCGGGAGAACAGCCGCCTTTACGGCAAGGACCTGCACAAGGAGAAGGCCGGGGCATGAGGTCGCTCGTCGTCTCCCTGCACGACGTCCATCCGGAGAGCCTCCCGCTCATCGAGGAGCAGCGCCAGGCGCTGGCCTCCTGGGGCGTGGCGCGGCGCAGCCTTTTGGTGGTGCCGCAGTTCCACCATGGCCGCCGGGCGGACGAGCCCGCCTTCCGCGCCGCGATTGACGCGGCCCAGGGGGAGGGGGACGAGGTGGTCCTCCACGGCTTCTACCACGACCGCCAGGGCTGCCTGGAGGACCTGGGCACCCTTTTCTGGAGCCGCTTCTACACGAACCAGGAGGCCGAGTTCCTCAACCTGGAGGAGCGGGAGGCGCGCCGCCGCCTGGAGCTGGGGCTGAAGCTCTTCGCCGACGCGGGGTGGAAACCCTCCGGATTCATCGCCCCGGCGTGGCTCATGCCGCCGGAGCTGTACGCCCTCCTGGCCTCCCTCGGCTTTTCCTACACGAACACCGTGCGCCGCTTCGTCCACCTGCCCGACGGGCGGCAGGAGGCCTCCCAGTCCCTCTGCTGGAGCACCCGCGCCGGATGGCGGCGGGACTGCTCCCTCATTTGGAACGAGCTGCTCTACCCCCGCGCGCGGAGGAACTCCCTCCTGCGGATCAGCCTCCACCCGCAGGACCTGACCTTTCCCGCCCTGCGCGCGCAGATCGAGCGCCTCGTAAAAAGGGCATTGGACGACGGCTTCCAGCCGGTAACCTACGCCGACCATGCCGCGCGTTGACCTCCACCTCCACTCCCGGTTTTCCGACCGCCCGTCGGAGTGGATCCTGCGCCAGCTGGGGATGCCGCAGAGCTACAGCGAGCCGGAGGCCCTCTACGCCCGGCTCGACGAGGCCGGGATGGCCTGGAAGACGCTGACCGACCACCACCGGATCGACGGCTGCCTGGCCCTGGCGGAAAAGCACGGCGACGTCTTCCTGAGCGAGGAGGTCACCACCTACTTCCCCGACGGCTGCAAGATCCACCTGCTGGTCTGGGGCCTGGACGAGGCGCAGCACCGCCGCATCCAGGAGCTGCGGCAGAGCGTCTTTGAGCTGTCCGCCTACCTGCGCGCGGAAAACTTAAGCCACGCCGTCGCCCACGCGCTTTCCAGCCTCAACGGGAAGCTGACCGTCGGCCACTTCGAGCAGATGCTCCTCCTCTTCCGCGTCTTCGAGGGGCGCAACGGCAACCGCGAGGCGTTGGCGCAGGAGATGGCCAATTTCTCCTTCGCCGCCCTGACTCCGCAAAAGATCGAGGAGCTGGCCAACCGCCACAATCTGGCCCCCACCCACGCGGAACCGCACCAAAAGGTGCTGACCGGCGGCTCCGACGACCACGGCGGCCTCTACGCCGCCCGGACGTGGACGGAGCTGCCCGGCTCCGGCTGGAAGGAAGCCCTGGCCCTTCTGCGGACCGACATGGACCCGCCCGGGGCGGGCGTCTCCCTGGGGGGCGTCCACGGCACGCCGCTGCGCCTTTCCAGCAGCCTCTACAGCACCGTCTTCCACTACGCGCAGGACAAGCTGAAGAAGACCGCCCCCCTGGCCGCCTCCCTCCTGCGGACGATCGCGGAGCGCTTCGTGGCGGGGAAGAATCCCACCGCCTTTTCCATCGGGGAACAGCTCGGCTTCGTCGTTCAGGCGGTGCGGACGGGCCAGGCCTTCGACTTCATCAAGCCGGGGGAGACGACCCTTTCCCGCGAGTTCGCCGCCTTTTTCACCGATTCCAAGGTAAAGGCCGCCCTGGACGAGATCATCCGCCAGGAGCCGGACGCGGAGCGCCGCAGCTTCCGCATGGCCTCCTACCTGGCCAACCAGCTCAGCTACCGCCTCTTCCTGGAATTCATGCGGCGGCTGGAGAGGGGGAGCCTGCTGGACGGCCTCCAGTCGATCACCGGCATCCTGCCCGTGGCGGGCGGCGTCCTGCCCTACGTCGTCGCCTTCCGGCAGCAGGCGCCGGACCGGCCCTTCCTTTCCGCCGCCGTGGAGCGCGTCGCCGGGACGGTGCCCCCGCCCCTGGCCAACGCCAAGCGGGCCTGGTTCACCGATACGCTGGAGGATGTCAACGGCGTCGCCCGCACGCTCTGCGCCATGACGGGGGCGGCGGTCCGCAACGGGGCCGACCTGACCCTGGTCACCTCCCGCTCGGAGATGACGATCACCGGCCTGCCGATCAAGAACTTCGCCCCCGTCGGCGAGTTCGAGATCCCCGAGTACAAGCTGCAGAAGCTCTCCTTCCCGCCCTTCCTGGAGATGCTCGACTACATCGAGCGGGAGAAGTTCACCGAGCTGATCATCAGCACCCCCGGTCCCGTCGGCCTCTGCGCCCTGGCGGCAGGCAAGCTCCTGGGCCTGCCGATGACCGGCATCTACCACACCGATTTCCCCCAATACGCCCGCTTCCTTTCCGACGACGCGTTCATGGAGACGCTGACCTGGAAATACATGCAGTGGTTCTACGGCCAGTTCGGGAAGATCTATTCCAACTCGGAATTCTACCGGCAGCGGTGGATCGAGCGCGGCATCCCCGCCCACCGGCAGGCCATCCTGCCGCGCGGCCTCGACACGGAGGCCTTCCACCCGCGCCACCGGCGGGAGGACTTCTGGACCGCGCGCGGGGCGAAGGGGCCGGTCTTCCTCTACGTCGGGCGCATCTCCAAGGAAAAGGAGCTCGGCTTCCTGGCGGAGGTCGTCCGCGCCCTGGCCAAGGAAGGGCGCGACTTCACCCTGGCCCTCGTCGGCGACGGGCCGTTCAAGGAGGAGCTGGAGGCGACCTGCCCGCAGGCCGTCTTTACCGGCGTCCTGGTCGGCGACGAGCTGAGCGCGGCCTACGCCTCCGCCGACTTCTTCGTCTTCCCCAGCACCACCGACACCTTCGGCAACGTCGTCCTGGAGGCCCTTTCCTCCGGCCTGCCGGTGGCCGTTTCCGACGTCGGCGGACCGCGCGAGCTGGTCGCCCGGCCGGAGCAGGGCCGCGTCCTGCGCGCCGGAAACCTGGGGGAATGGACGGAAGCCCTCCGCGCCTTCCTCACCGCGCCGCCCAGCCGGGAAAACCGCCTGGCCATGGCCGCCGTCATCCATGAGGAGCGGAACTGGGACGGCGCGTTCCAT
Source organism: Verrucomicrobium sp. (assembly GCA_028283855.1). Classification (NCBI taxonomy): domain Bacteria; kingdom Pseudomonadati; phylum Verrucomicrobiota; class Verrucomicrobiia; order Verrucomicrobiales; family Verrucomicrobiaceae; genus Verrucomicrobium; species Verrucomicrobium sp. The sequence goes on from JAPWJX010000004.1 coordinate 231,888, forward strand.
CGATTCTGGAACGCTTAAGCCCAGTAATTACGAAAATGGCGGGAAAACGGGTGCCTAGCACCGTTCTTGCTTCTTCGCGGGCCCGTTATGAAGAAGCTTCATCCCTACCGCCCCCGTACCTTCCTGCCCGCCGACATCGACCTGGGGGACCTGGACGCCCTTAAGAGCGTTTTCCAGCGTCTCGATCAGGGCCTCGATGGGGCGAAGACCGTGGAAGACCTCCAGAAGTGGATCGAGGACTCGGACGAGGTGAGCGCCGCCTTGGGCGAAGAGGGGGCCAAGCGCTACATCGCCCACGTCTGCCATACGGACGACGTGGAGGCGGAGGCGGCCTACGAGCATTTCACCCAGAAGGTCGGCCCGGCGCTCTCCCCCTTGGGAAACGCCCTGGATAAGAAGCTCTTCGCCCACCCCGCCTATGCGCAGCTCCCCGCCTATTACGACGAATACCGCCGGGGCGTGCAGCTCGACCTCGACCTCTACCGGGAAAAGAACATCGAGCGCCGCAAGCAGCTTTCCAAGCTGGACCAAGCCTACGACAAGCTGATCTCCCAGCAGGAGATCGAGTTCGAGGGGGAGAAGATGACCCTGGTCCAGGCGGCCAACATCCTGGACGAGCCGGACCGCGCCCGGCGGCAGGCCGTCTTTGAGGCCATGTCCGCCCGCCGCCTGGCGGACCGGCAGGCCATCGACGACATCTACGACCAGCAGCTGGCCCTGCGCCAGGCCGTCGCGGAGGAGGCGGGCTTCGACAACTACCGGGACTATTCCTTCAAGGCGAAGGACCGCGCCTACACGCCGGACGACTGCCTGGCCTTCCACAAGGCGATCGAGGAACACGTCGTCCCCCTGGCCCGCCTCATCCAGGAGGACCGTCTCAACGCCCTGCGCGCCACCGGCCAGCTCGGCGCCGACGAGCCGCTGCGGCCCTGGGACCTGGCCGTCGACGCGCAGGGGCGGGAGCCGCTCCATCCCTTCCACGGCGGGCAGGAGCTCTTTGACAAGGTGGAGGAGGTTTTCAAGGCCATCGACCCCCGTTTCCTCCAATCCTTCGACCTCATGCGGGAATACGAGGCCTACGACCTCGACAACCACAAGGGCAAGGGGCCGGGCGGGTTCCAGTATTTCCTCTCCGAGTCGGCGGTGCCCTTCATCTTCATGAACGCGGCCGACGCCTCCGACGACATGGAAACCCTCAAGCACGAGAACGGCCACGCCACCCACTCCATCCAGGCCCGGGACCAAAAATTGGCCGCCTACCGGCACGCCCCCATGGAGATGTGCGAGCTGGCCTCCATGAGCGCCGAGCTGATCTGCGCCTCCCAGCTGGAAAAGACCTATTCCAAGGAGGACGCCGGCCGCGTCCGCCGCGAGCAGCTGGAGAAGATCGTCTCCTTCCTGCCGTGGATGGCCACCGTCGACGCCTTCCAGCACTGGGTCTACACCAATCCCGGCCACACCAAGGAGCAGCGGACGGAGGCCTTCCAGGACCTGCAAAAGCGTTTCGGCGGCACCGCCGACTGGAGCGGGTATGAGGAAAGCCGCGGGAGCGCCTGGCAGCGCCAGTCCCACATCGTCACCAACCCCTTCTACTACGTCGATTACGGCGTGGCCCAGCTGGGTGCCCTCCAGGTGGAGCGCAATTTCAAGCAGGACCCGCGGAAGGGCCTCGACGCCTACTTCCACGGCCTGAGCCAGGGCGGTTCCAAGCCCCTGGCCGAACTGTACAAGGACGCCGGGGTGAAGCTGGACCTGACGGCGAACATGGTGGCCCCGCTGATCGCGGGCATCCGCCAGGAGCTGGGCTACCCGCCCGCCAAGGAGGTCCCCGTTCCCCGGACCGACCTGGGGAAGGCCCCCTTCCGCCGCCCGGGCGCGGAGCCCGATCTTGCCGGGCCGGATCAGTCCCGGCAAAAATAGGCCGTGACCGCCACCGCCCCCACCGCCCGCGTTTTCCTCTCCGCCGACATCGACCTGGCCGACATCGCCGCCCTGGAGGGCGTTTATCAAAAGCTGGAGCGGAATCTGGAATTGGCGGGGACCGTTTCGGAATTGGAAGGGTGGCTGGCCCAATACGGGGAGGTTTCCGACGCCGTCGGGGAGGTCCGCTCCGCCCGCTACATCGCCATGACCTGCCAGACGGACGACGCGGCGCGGAAGGAGGCCTACCTCCACTTCGTCGAGGTCGTCGATCCGTGGCGCAAGCCCCGGGAATTCGAGCTGCAGAAAAAGCTCGTCGCCCATCCCTCCTTCGCGGGGCTGCCCGCTTACTATGAGGTCTTCCGCCGCAGCGTGAAGAACGCCGTGGAACTTTTCCGGGAGGCCAACGTCCCGCGCGAGACGGAGATCGAGAAGCTCGCCCAGGAATACCAGGAGACCTGCGGGGCGATGACCGTCGACTTCGACGGCAAGGAACAGACCCTCTCCCAGCTGGGCCGCGTCCAGGAGGAGACTGACCGGGCCCGCCGCCAGGCCGCCTGGGAAGCCTCCACGAAGCGCCGCCTGGCCGACCGCGACAAGCTCAACTCCATCTTCGACCGCCAGCTGGCCCTCCGCCAGGCGGTGGCCAAGGAGGCGGGCTTCTCCAACTTCCGCGACTACATGTTCCGCGCCCTGGAGCGCTTCGACTACGCGCCGGACGACTGCCTGCGCTTCCACGAGGCGGTGGAGCGGGAAGTCGTCCCCGTCGTCCGCCTGCTGGAGGCGGGCCGCCGGGAAAAGATGGGCCTGGAAAAGCTCCGCCCGTGGGACCTCTCCGTCGACCCGGAAGGCCGCCCGCCCCTGCGCCCCTTCCAGAACGCCGCCGAGCTGTTCGACAAGACGGAGGCCGTCTTCGGCCGCATCGACGCGCGCCTGCGGGAGCGCTTCGCCCGCCTGCGGCAGGACGGCTCCGTCGACCTGGAAAACCGGAAGGGGAAGGCCCCCGGCGGCTACCAGTCCTACCTGCCGGAGTCGCGGCGGCCCTTTATCTTCATGAACGCCGTGGGCACCCAGCGGGACGTCGAGACGCTCCTGCACGAAGGGGGGCACGCCATTCACGCCCTGCAGAGCGGCGGCCAGCGCCTGTCCGCCTACCGCGGCGGCGCGCCGATGGAATTCTGCGAGGTGGCTTCCATGAGCATGGAGCTGCTGGGCGCGCCGCACCTGGAGGAATTCTACGCGGAGCCGGAGGCCCGCCGCGCCCGCCGCACCCTTTTGGAGGGCGTCATCCAGTCGCTCCCCTCCATCGCCGCCACCGACGCCTTCCAGCACTGGATCTACACCCATCCCGGCCACACCCCGGCGGAGCGGGACGCCGCCTGGACCGACCTGATGAAGCGCTTCGGCGCCGACGTCGACTGGTCCGGCTACGAGGCGCAGCGCGGCGCGGGCTGGCACCGGATCCTCCACATCTTCGAGGTGCCCTTCTATTACATCGAATACGGCATCGCCCAGCTGGGCGCGCTCCAGGTCTGGAACCGCTCCCTCAACGGCGTCACCATGGCCGTCGACGGCTACCTCTACGGCCTGGAACTGGGCGGCTCCCGCCCGCTGCCGCGGCTCTTCGAGGCCGCCGGCATCCGCTTCGACTTCACCCGCGAGACGATCGCCCCCCTCATGGCGGCGGTGAAACAGGAATTAGCCAAACTGGAAAACTAACGACATGAACCTCCCCCGCTTCAAGCCCCGCCAGTTCCTGGCGGCTGACTTCGACCTCCTCGACGCCGCCCAGCAGGAACAGGTGGCCGCCTCCCTCCGCGCCGAGCTGGCCGCCGCCCGCACGGGGGCCGAGCTGGAAACCTGGCTGGACCACTACGGGGAGCTGGAAAAGGCCGCCGACGAGGCGATGTGGACGCACACGATCAAGAGGAGCCAGGACGTGACCGACACGGCCGCGGAGCAGGGGGAGAGGGAGTACGACGAGAAGGTGAGCCCCTGGCTCAAGCCCCTGCAGGACGAGCTGCGGCGCGGCCTTGTCCAGCACGCGGCGGTGGGGGAGCTGCCCCCCTATTACGATACTTTCCTGCGCGCCATGCGGGGGAAGATCGACCTCTTCCGCCCGGAAAACGTGGAGCGGGAGAACGAGGACAAGCGGCTGCAGGGCCAGTACGGCAAGATCGTCAACGTCCAGGTCCCGTTCGAGGGGAAGCAGTGGACCTTCAAGGCCCTGGCCCAGGTCCAGGAGGACCCGGACCGGGCACGCCGCCAGGCCGCCTGGGAGGCGGTCCGGACGGCGCGTGCGGGGATTTCGGAAAAGCTGGAAGACCTCTTCGACCAGCAGCTGAAGGTGCGCGACGCGATCGCCAAGGAGGCGGGCTTCGCCAATTACCGGGATTACATCTTCGTCGAAAAGGGCCGCTTCGACTACAAGCCGGAGGATACCCTGGCCTTCCACGAGCAGGTGGAGCGGCACGTGGTCCCCTTCCTGCGGGAGCTGCAGCGGGAGCGGAAGGAAAAGCTGGGCGTCGAGACGCTCCGCCCGTGGGACACGAAGATCGACGTCCAGGGCGACCAGCCCCTGCGCCCCTTCCAGACTTCCGAGGAGCTCTTCGAGGGGGTGCGGGACATCTTCTCCAAGCTCGACCCGGAGCTGGGGGAACGCTTTGCCGAGATGAAGAAGACCGGCCTCCTGGACCTGGAGAACCGCCCGGGCAAGGCCCCCGGCGCTTACTCCCAGGTGCTGGCGGAGACGGGCTGGCCCTTCACGTTCATGAGCGCCGTCGGCACCCAGTCTGACGTGACGACGCTGATCCATGAGGGCGGCCACGACCAGCAGGCCATCGCCACGCGCGACCAGCGGCTTTTCTACTACATGCTCGAGGCGGGCATGTTCATCGAATTCGCGGAGGTCGCCTCCATGGGGATGGAGCAGCTGGCCGTCCCGCACTTGGACCGTTTCTACGGGCCGGAGGACGCCCGCCGGGCCAAGCTGAGCATGGTGGAGCGTCCCGTGGAGGTCCTGCCCTGGATCGCGGCGATCGACTCCTTCCAGCAGTGGGCCTACACGAACGTCGACGAGGCCCTCGACCATAAGAAGCGGCGGGAAAAGTGGGGCGAGCTGACGGAACGCTTCGGCGGCGGCGAGGACTGGAGCGGCTACGAGGACCGGCGCACCGGCCTGTGGCTCGACCAGCCGCACGTCTTCGTCCACCCCCTCTACTACGTCGAATACGCCTACGCGCAGGACGGCGCGCTCCAGATTTTGCAGAACTCCCTGAAGGACCCGGAGAAGGCGGTGCGCGATTACCGCGCGGGGATCGCCCTGGGCAGCTCCAAGCCGCTGCCGGAGCTTTTCGAGGCGACGGGCATCCGCTTCGACAAGCGCGGGGAGATGCTGGAATCGATCATGGGCAGCCTGCGGGAGGCGCGTGTCGCGATGCTGCCCCAGGCCGCGCCGCGCAAGGAGCTGGGCGGCCTCGACTTCCAGCGCAGCGCCGTCGCCGCGCCGATCGAGACGCCGCAGCGGAAGCTGGACAAGGTTTAGGGCCTAGGGTTTGACGAGGTGGCGCTCGATGTGGGCGCGGGAAACCTCGACATACTTCTCCGCCCACTGGCGGAGCCCGGCGCGTTCTTCCGCCGTCAGCGGGCGGACGACCTTGGCGGGCGCACCCAGGACCATCGACCCTTCCGGGATGACGGTGCCCTGGGTGACCAGGGCGTGGGCGCCGACGATCGACTGGCGGCCGATCACCGCCCCGTCCAGGACGGTGGCGTGCATGCCGATGAGGCACTCGTCCTCCACCGTGCAGGCGTGGACCACGGCGGCGTGGCCCACGGTCACGTAATTGCCGATTTTCACCCCGTAGTCGTCGGCCAGGTGGACGATGGCGCCGTCCTGGATGTTGGAACCCTCGCCGATCTCGATGGAGTTGATGTCGCCGCGCAGGACGGCGGAGGGCCAGACGCTGGCACGGGGGCCGATCGTCACGTCGCCGATGAGCGTGGCCCCGGGGGCGACGTAGGCGGAGAGGTCGACGCGGGGAATGCGGGTCAGGTATTTGTTCAGCCGCTCGGAAAGGGTCATGGGCGCGCTCAGGAAACTTCTTCCTGCTTGAAAAGGTCGGCCTGGGCCCAGGCCTTCATGGCCTTTTTGGAGGAGGGGCCGCGGCGGGAAGGGGAGATGGAGGTGGGAACCGGCTGGCTCAGGCGGGGGCGGCCGCTGGAGTCGAGCTGTTCCTCCTCCAGGACGCGCAGGACTTCCTTGGCCCGTTCCACGACTTCCTGGGGCAGGCCGGCCAGGCGGGCCACCTGGATGCCGTAGCTCTTGTCGGCGCCGCCGGGGACGATCTTCCGCAGGAAGATGACCCGGTCGTTCCACTCGCGGACGGCCACGCTGGCGTTCTTCACGGCGCGGCCGCCGGCCAGCTCCGTCAGCTCGTGGTAGTGGGTGGCGAAGAGGGTGAGCGCCTTCGCCACATCGTGGAGGTGCTCCGCGACCGCCCAGGCGATGGAGAGGCCGTCGAAGGTCGCTGGTGCCGCGGCCGATCTCGTCCAGGATGACCAGGCTGTGCGCGGTGGCGTGGTGGAGGATGTTGGCCGCCCCGCTCATCTCCACCATGAAGGTGCTCTGGCCGCGGGTGGAGAGGTCGTCGCTGGCGCCGATGCGGGTGAAGATGCGGTCCAGGACGCCGATGCGGGCGCTCTTGGCCGGGACGAAGCAGCCCAGGTGCGCCATGAGGGCGATGAGGGCGGTCTGCCGCAGGTAGGTGCTCTTGCCCGCCATGTTGGGGCCGGTGAGGATGAGCAGGCGGTTGCCGTGGGGTTCCAGGTGGGTGTCGTTGGGGATGCAGCGCTCGCCCAAAAGGAGCTGCTCCAAAACGGGGTGGCGGCCTTCCTTGATCTCCACCTCGACGCCGTCGGTCAGTTCCGGGCGGACGTAGTCCTGCTCCTGGGCCAGGGCGCCCCAGCCG